>CAYXLY010000055.1:0-14522 GCA_964466005.1 uncultured Spirochaetaceae bacterium
CAGCGACTCGGTCTTCACCTTCCTTTACGCGCTCGTCGTACTCTATGGGGCGCTCTACCTCGACCGGGTCGGGGTGGGAATGAGCGCGGGCCTGGCCGCCCTGGGCTACGGCTTCGTGCTCTTTGGCTCGAGGCTGGGCTGGCTCCCCACCCTGGGGCTGGAGGGCCGGATGCTCCCCTTGCCCGTGCTGGTCGCGTATTGGGGATTCTACGCCGGTGCGCTGCTGGTCGTGGGCATGCTCGCCAACACGCTGTCCGCGGAGCTACGCCGGACGGGAGCGGCCCTCGACCGTCGGACGGTGGATCTCGAGCGGCTTCGCGACCTCCACCACAGGACGCTCGAGAGCATCGGCAGCGGAATCCTGACGATCGACGGGAACGCCCGGATCACGTCGTTCAACCCGGAGGCCGAGCAGATCACGGGCGTGGCCGCGGACGCGGCCCTGGGGCGTCGTCTGGACGAGCTGATTCCGGGCTCGAGCGCGATCGTCCTCGAGCAGGCACCGCATCCGGAGGAGACGGCCCCGGCCGCTGGCCGCGATCGGATCCGGTTCCGCAACGCCCGGGGCGAGGACCTCCATCTCGGAATGGCGGCCTCTCCACTTCGGGACGCGCATCGCCGGGAGCCGGGTCATGTCGTCATCTTCCAGGACGTCACCCGGGTGGTCTCGATGGAGCAGGATCTCCGTCGCTCGGAGCGTCTGGCCGCCGTCGGCGAGATGGCGGCCCGGATCGCTCACGAGATCCGCAATCCGTTGGCCTCCATCTCGGGCTCCGTCCAGATCCTGCAGAGCTCGGGCGATCCCGGCGCGGGCGAGGCCGAGCACGAGCGGCTGATGGGCATCGTCGTCCGGGAGGTCGACCGCCTGAACGAGCTGATCGGTGACTTCCTGGTGTACTCGAGGCCGGCTCCGCTGAAGCTCGAGAGGATGAGCCTGGCGCCCCTGGTCGAGGAGATCGCGAAGATCAGCGAATCCATGTCCGAGATGTCGATCCGTTTCGAGCTCGAGCTCGATCCCTCGGTCGAGGTTCTGGCGGACCCGTCGTTGATGAAGGCGGTGATCTGGAACCTCTGGAACAATGCGCTCGAGGCGGTGGGCGAGGAGGGCAGCGTACGGGTCCGCGTCCGGAGGGCCGTCGGGGATCTGCCTCAAGATGGCGGGTCCGGAGGCCGTTACGAGGCGGAGCGGGCGCTCGCGTCCTCCGGGCGACGGGGTCGGATGGCGATCTTCGAGATCGAGGACACCGGTCCGGGTATCTCGCCGGAGGCTCAGGAGAGGCTCTTCGAGCCCTTCTTCACGACGAAGCGAGAAGGAAGCGGGTTGGGACTGGCGACGGTGCAGCGAATCGTGGAGCAGCATGGCGGAGAGATCCAGGCCTCGAGCGGACCGGAGGGCGGAGCCTGCTTCCGGATCCGGATGCAGTGCGTGGAGTCGGGCGCGTGAGTGACGCGAAGGCGCGCATCCTCGTCGTGGACGACGAGCGCAGCATGCAGGAGTTCCTCGAGATCTTCCTGCGGCGCGAGGGCTACGACGTGGTCACGGCCGGAGACGTGGACACGGCGGTCGCCCATCTCGAGTCGGACGAGGTGGACCTCGTGCTGACCGACATGCAGATGCCCGACAAGTCGGGCCTCGACCTGATCCTGGCGGCGCGCGAGGTGTCTCCCGAGACGCTCATGATCGTGGTCACGGCCTTCGGGACCACCGACAGCGCGATCGCCGCCATGAAGGAAGGCGCCTACGACTACCTGACCAAGCCCTGCAAGGTCGACGAGCTCCGGATCGGGATCGAGAAGGCCCTCGAGAAGAAGATCCTCTCCAGCGAGAATCGACGGCTTCGGCAGGAGATCCGCAGTCACTCGCGAAGTCGCCACATCATCGGTCACAGCGCCGCGATGCAGGAGGTCTTCGACCTGATCGCGCAGGTCGCGGAGACCAAGACGAACGTCCTGCTCTACGGAGAGAGCGGCACCGGCAAGGAGCTCGTGGCGCGCGCCATTCACGAGCAGAGCGATCGTCAGGACCAGCCCTTCGTGGCGATCAACTGTGGAGCCATCCCGGAGAATCTCCTCGAGAGCGAGCTCTTCGGACACGTGAAGGGCTCCTTCACGGGAGCGGTCCAGAACAAGGAAGGGCTCTTCGAGTCCGCCGCGGGCGGGACGCTCTTTCTGGACGAGATCGGCGAGCTCTCGGGCGCCCTCCAGGTCAAGCTCCTGCGAGCTCTCCAGGAGAAGTCGATCCGGCGCGTCGGCGATACGCAGGATCGGAAGATCGACGTCCGGATCGTCTCCGCGACGAATCGGCGGCTCGAGGAGGAGGTCGCCGCCGGACGCTTCCGGGAGGACGTCTACTATCGGCTCAACGTGATCCAGCTGACCCTGCCGCCGCTGCGAGATCGGGTCGAGGACATTCCGGTGCTCGCTCAGCACTTCATCCGGAAGTTCGCGGACGACCTCGGCAAAGAGGTCGAGGGGATGGACCCCGCAGCCCTCGAGATCCTCGCGTCCTATCCGTTCCCCGGAAACGTCCGCGAGCTCGAGAATCTCGTGGAGCGGGCCGTCGCACTCACCCGGACGCCGACGATCGGGGCCGACCTGCTGCCTCCGACCGTGACGCAGGCCGAGGAGCGGCGATCGGTGCCCCGGATCACGGAGGAGGGCGTCAAGCTCGAGGAGCTCGTCGACGACTACGAGCGCGCCCTGCTGAGCGAGGCCCTGGTGCTCTCCGGCGGGGTCAAGAAGAGAGCGGCCCGCCTCCTGGGCGTCTCCTTCCGCTCCTTTCGATATCGACTCGAGAAGCTGGGGATCGAGGACCCGAAGCGAGACGCCTGATGGCGCGCTCCTGGCAAGGCGTTCAGTCCGAGGTCCTGCTCTCGCTCGCGCTGGTGATGGCGACCGCGACGGTCCTGCTCGCCGCGATCTTCCTGGAGGTCAATCAGGCGCGCGTCGAGAGGCTTCACGGTCTGCTCGGCCGGGGCCTGATCGCAGAGACGACCTCGCCCCGCTTCCTCCTGCACCCGTGGGAGGGAGGCTCCTGGTGGCGGATCGATTCCGCGGGAGGCGTCTCCGGACTGAACGCGTCGGTGGGGGCGCTCGATCGGGTGACTCGCAGGCTGGCGGGCGAGGTCGCTCGGACCGGTCGGGCCCGCGTGGAGTCCGGTGCGCCCTGGTCGCCGATCCGCTTCGCCGCTCCCGACCCGGAGGGCCGCGGAGCCGTGGCGGGTCGCATCGAGGCACCGGTCTCGGGTCTCGTGCTGGGCGCGCTCGTGCTGTTCGACGTGCTGGTCTTCCTGCTCTTCGGTCTCTTTCTCCTTCGACGCCGAGTCGTGGGGCCGCTCGCCCGGCTGGCTGCAGCCGTCCGCGAGCTCGGCGACGGAGAGATTCCGAGCGACGTCCCGGTGGAGGGGGCCGACGAGATCGCGGAGCTGGGGAGCGCGTTCAACGAGATGCAGAGCGCGCTCCAGCTGCGTACGGGAGCGCTCGAGAAGGCCGTCGCAGAGCTGCGGAGCACGAATGCAGATCTGGTCCAGGCGCGAGAGGGCCTGGATCGCGCCGAACGCCTCGCCCTGGTCGGGACCCTCGCCGCCGGGGTGGCCCACGAGGTCGGCAATCCGATGGGGGCGTTGCTGGCCTTCCTCGAGATCGCATCCCGAGACCCGGGGCTGGGCGAGGAAGGACGAAGCGCGCTCGAGCGCGCGAGCGGGCAGGGCGAGCGCGTCCGGGTCATCCTTCGCCAGCTGCTCGACTTCTCGCGTCCCCCTCGCATCGAACGCGTGCCGATCTCGCTCGAAGAGATCGCGGAGCAGGTCGTCCAGCTGGTCGCCGCGCAGAGGCGCTGGGAGGACATCGCGCTCGAGATCGTCTGCGTCGAAGACGTACCGCGTGCACGCGGCGATGCCAGCCTGGCCTCCCAGGTCCTGCTGAACCTGGTGCTCAATGCCGCCGCGGCCGTCGAGAAGGCGAGCTCGAAGCGGATCCGGATCGAGATCCGATCCGCGGCCTCGCGTCTGCGATCCGATGAGGTCGGGCAGGAGACCGGGGCCGGACGCCTGCGTCGCGCCGGGCCGGACTCGGTGATCTGTCTCGTGGGCGACTCCGGTTCCGGGATCGAGCCCGTCGAACGCGAACGCGTCTTCGATCCCTTTTTCACGACCCGCCCGCCCGGAGAGGGGACGGGGCTCGGCCTCGCCAACGCGCGGCGATTGGCGGAGGAGATGGAGGGGAGCGTCGAGCTCCGGCCGTCGCCATCGGATCTGGGGGGAGCGCTCTTCGTCTTCAGGCTGCCGGCCGAGGGCGCGATAGGCGCCGAGCGAGTCCGCGCGCGAGACGAAGATCGAGCTCAATCGCGGATGCCGTAGTCCTTGAGCTTGTAGAGCAGGGCTCGATGACTGATCTCGAGCCGCCGGGCCGCGTGCGTACGGTTACCGCCCGTCTGCGCCAGGGCCCGACGGATCAGCCAGGCCTCGAAAGCCTGTCGGCGTCGCTTCAGGCCGAGGTCTTCGGTCTCGACGTCCGTCTCCGCTCCGTCCTGTCCGGGTGCGGCGGGGGCACCCGATGCCCGGGATCCGCCGGAGGTGAGGGTCGGCAGTGCGCCGACCTCGATCGAGTCGCCATCGGTGAGAATCACCGCCCGCTCCATCAGGTTCTCGAGCTCGCGGACGTTGCCCGGCCAGGTGTGCTCGAGCAGTCGGTCGAGCGCCTCGTCGCTGATCCGGCGCACGTTCTTGCCGAGGTCCCGCCGCAGGCGACCCAGGAAATGGTCGACCAGGAGAGGAATGTCCGCGCGCCGCGCACGCAGGGGAGGGACCTCGAGGCGGACGACGTCGAGGCGGTAGAAGAGATCCTCGCGGAACCGTCCCTCGCGCATCTCGTGCTCGAGATCCCGCGCCGTCGCCGCGATGACCCGCACGTCGACCTTCTGCGACTTGGTCTCGCCGAGCGGCCTGATCTCCTCCTCCTGGATCGCCCGCAAGAGCTTCACCTGGAGCGGTGTCGGGAGCTCGGCGATCTCGTCCAGGAAGAGCGTGCCGCGATTCGCCTCCGCGAAGAGTCCGCGACGGGCCCGACTCGCGCCGGTGAACGCGCCCTTCGCATGTCCGAAGAGCTCGCTCTCGAGGAGATGCTCCGGGATCGCGCCGCAATTGATCGCGACGAAGGGATCCTCGCGTCGGGGCGACTGGGCATGGATGGCCCGCGCGATCACCTCCTTGCCGGTGCCGCTCTCGCCCGTCACCAGGACGGTCGATTTGTAGGCGGCGGTGCGCTCGAGCATCTCGAGAAGCCCGATCATGCAATCCGACGCGGCCACGATGGCGCGCTCCCCGAGCGTCCGAGACACCTCGCGCCGCAGGAGATCGTTGCGTCGCCGGAGCTGCTCCCGCTCGTGCGCCTTCAGCAGGGTCAGTCGCAGCTCCGAGGGCTGGAAGGGCTTGGCGAGATAGTCGTAGGCTCCGTGCTGGATCGCCTCCACCGCGAGGTCGTCGGTGCCATGCGCGGACATGAGGATGATCGGGATCCCGGGAAGTTGGCGCGCGAGCTGGGGAATCAGCTCGAAGCCATCGAGCCCGGGCATCCGGAGATCACAGAGGATCACGTCCACCGAATGATCCTCGACGATCCGCAGGGCCTCGCGTCCATCCGCCGCGGCGAGGACCGAATGTCCCTCGGAGCCGAGAACGAGCGTCAGGCTCTCTCTCAGCGCATCGTCGTCGTCCACGATGAGGATCCGGTCGAACATCCTGTCTCCAGAGCGGAGCTCGCCCCTGGGGCTCGTGCAGGGCGCTCACCCCAGGCTCTCATCGGTCGGGCACCCCGACGACTGAGGCGGTTTCCGCAGGAGACCCGGGCGCTGCCGGGCGCGGCGCGCTGCGAGGGGCCCGCGCCCGCCTGATTGTGATCCGCCGCACCCCGAGGTCGCGGCGAGGTCGCGCAAGTCACTGTCAAGTCGCTGAAAGACCGATCCGATACCCGAAGAGTCCGACCCAACCAGGGTGGTGGGGGCATGGAGGATGATCGGTGGCCAGCAATCAGGTCCAGAGGTTTCGAGAGAGCCTCATGATGAGCAAGGCGGAGCTCGCCCGGAAGGCGGGACTCTCCACGTTGACGATCGACCGTGTGGAAGCGGGAAGGCCCTGCCGACTCGACACCCAGCGCAAGATCCTGCTGGCCCTCGGCTTGAAGGTCTCCGACAAGGACCGTCTATTTGGATCCAACGAAGCCGTGGACGTCTTCACGAGCACGCCCGAGCGCGCGCTCGTGAGTCCCGGGCAATAGGGTCTCGGAGGGAATCCTCGAGATGAACATCTCGCTACCGGGCTTCGGTCGTTCATCGGTCATCGGTCTCGACATCGGCTCGAGCTCCGTCAAGGCCGTCGAGATCACCGAGAAGAATCGAGACAAGGGATTCGAGCTGCGATCTTTCGGCCGAGCGATGCTACCCACCGAGGCCATCGTCCAGGGCGCGTTCCTGAACTCGAGCGCCATCGTCGACGCGATCGGCGAGGCACTCGAAGAAGGACGCATCCGGAGCAAGGACGTGGTCGCGGCCGTCTCGGGTCATTCGGTCATCGTCAAACGCGTCAATCTGCCCCAGATGAGTCGCGACGAGCTCGAGGATCAGATCCAGTGGGAGGCGGAGCAGTACATCCCCTTCGACGTGAACGAGGTCAACCTCGACTTCCAGATCCTGGACGCCAACGAGGAGGAGGGCCAGATGGACGTCCTCCTCGTCGCGGCCAAGAAGGATCTCATCGACGACTACGTCCAGGTCATCCAGGAGGCCGGGCTCAACCCCTGCGCCATCGACGTCGCCGGATTCGCCGTGCAGAACGCCTACGAGATGAACTACGAGCCCGATGCGGACGGCGTCGTCGCGCTGGTGAACATCGGCGCCCAGGTCGTCAACATCAACGTGCTCCGTGGAGGCGTCCCCGCCTTCACCCGCGACATCATGACCGGCGGCGCCCAGTATACCGAGGAGATCCAGAAGGCCCTCTCGGTCTCCTTCGAGGAGGCGGAGCGGATCAAGATGGGCAACCCGGACGACGGCGAGCCGACCCAGGACGTGATCCCTCAGGAGGTCGAGCAGGCCCTGAGAAGCGTCTCGGATACCGTGATCGGCGAGATCTCGCGCTCCCTCGACTTCTTCGCGGCCACCGCGGGTGACGCTCGCATCAATCGGGTGCTGGTGTCGGGCGGAGGGTCGAAGATCCCCGGGTTCCTCTCCGCGTTCCAGGAGCGCACGGGCCTCGAGACGAGCCTGATGAATCCCCTGACACGCATGCTGCCGAGCAAGAGCTTCGATCCGGATCATCTCGAGGCGATGGCTCCGATGCTCGCGGTCGGGATCGGCCTCGCTACACGGAGGGCCGAACGATGAGGATGGAAATCGATCTTCTCCCGCATCGTGAAGCGCGACGGGCGGCGGACCTGCGGGAGAGCATCGCACTGCTCCTGCTCGGACTCGTCCTGATCGGCGGCGGGATCTTCTTCATTCAGCAGAACGCGACGAGCGAGCGGGAGCTCGTGGAGGCCACGATCGCGCAGCTCGAGGCGGACATCGAGCGTTATCAGCCGCAGCAGAAGCTCGTGACCCAGTTCAAGAAGCAGAAGAAGCAGCTGCAGGACAAGCTCGCGGTCATCGACAGCCTGGAGCGCGCGCGTAACGGCCCCGTGCGGGTACTCGACGAGCTCTCCTCGAAGGTGCCCGAGCGTCTCTGGCTGACGCGGGTCGAGACCAAGGACAAGGGATTGCGACTCGAGGGGCAGAGCATCGACACGGGAGTCGTCGCCGACTTCCTGCGGAGCCTGAACGCCTCACCCTTCTTCGACAACGTCGACCTCGACCGGACCAGTGGTGGCAAGGTCGTCCAGGGCGTGCGTCTCGTGAACTTCGTGATCCGGGCGAACATGACGCCCGCGATCGAAAAGCTGGCCGACGCGTCCTGAACCGGAGGGAATGATGGCTCTGGAACTCAACTTCGACCTCGACGAGAAGCTCGAGCAGCTCTCGAAGGTCCCGAAGCCGATCCGATTGGCGGTGGTCTCGGCCGTCCTGATCGCCATCGTCGCGGGCTACTGGTTCCTCTCCTATCAGCCCGCGCGAGAGGAGAGGCTCGCCATGGTGGTCCGCTCGCAGGAGCTGCAGCGTCAGCTCAACAATGCGCGAGCGGTCGCGAGCAACGTACCCGCCTTCAAGGAAGAGATCGCGGGTCTCGAGGAGGATCTGGACCTCGCCCTCAAGCAGCTTCCCGATCGGAAGCAGTTCGAGGATCTCCTCCAGGACATCAGCACGGCGGGCAAGAAGGTCGGCGTGACCATCAAGTCGATCGATCGGGAGAGCGAGATCCGACGGGATTTCTACGCCGAGGTGCCCTTCAAGCTGGAGCTCGAAGGGAGCTATCACGATCTCGCCCGTTTCTTCGAGATGGTCGCGAGTCTGCCTCGGATCGTGAACGTGGGAAATCTGTCGATCAACGTCGCTTCCGAGACCCAGAGGATGACCCGTCTCAAGGTCACAGGGCGGGCGATCACGTTTCGCTTCCTGAGTGAAGAGGCGTAGGCAAATGGGGCGGGAACCCAGGATCGGAGAACGATGATGGGATGGAGATGGGGGAGTGGACTCGTTCCCAGCCTGATCCTTGCCCTGGCGGCAATTGGATGCGGGGACAGCGAGCCGACGAACGCGCCGACCACGTCGGACTTCATGCAGGAGCGGGCGCTCCTCGCGAAGCGCGATGCGGCCGGCGGCAAGAAGAAGGGTCCGGCTCGAAAGGCCGCCAGCGCATCGACGGCAGGGGCCGGAGCCGGGACCGGCGTGGCGGAGAACGCGGGCTACGTCGCTGCCGAGCGAGACTATTTCTACGATCCGCGAGGAAAGCGAGATCCTTTCCGGTCCTTCCGCTTCGTGAATGCGGACGAAGAGGAGGCGTCGGAGAAATCCTTCGGGCCGTTGGCCGACTTCGAGCTCGGTCAGCTCGAGCTCTCTGCCGTGATCTGGGACGCGACGAATCCGCGAGCCCTGATCCGTGATCCCGGCGGCCGATCCTACATCGTGCGTGAAGGCTCGCCGATCGGGAAGAACAGCGGTCAGGTGATTCACATCGGTGACAATCTCGTCCTCGTCAAAGAGACCTACGAGAACTACGCAGGCGAAACAACGACGAAGGACGTGGAGTTGCGGATTCGTTTGAGCCAGGGAGGGTGAGCTCAATGGTCTATCCGAAGAACGGATGGCTTCGAATGGGAATGCAGGGCGTCTTCGCCACGTGGATCGCGATCCTCGCGGTGGGCTGTGCGTCGCCGGAAGGACCCGAGGGCTCCCTGTCCGGGGCGACGGTCCAGACGATCGACGAGGTGCGCGTCGATCGGGACGGCGAGGACAGCGTCATCCGTCTCGACGGTCTCGTCGACCCGATCTACTCGGTGACGGCTCGGGAAGAGCAGGATCTCGTGATCGTGGACCTGGTGGGTGTCGGCAGAGCGGCGGCGACCAGTCTGATGGGAGCGATGAGCGAGGGAGATCGCCAGGTCGCGGCCTACGACGGGGTGATCGACCTGGTCACGATGTCGACCTTCGACGAAGACGAGGACACTCCGCTGACTCGGCTCGAGGTGATGATGGCCGGTCCGGGTCGGGCCGAGGTGACGTCATCGATCGACGGGCTCGAGATCCGGATCGTTCCCGGAGCGGCCTCCGAGGTCGCCGAGGCGTCCGCAGACGGGAGCGAAGCGCCGAGCGAGGAGAGCCTGGGGTCGGATCCGTGGTCTTCCGAGGCCACCGGGAGCGAGGTCGAGATCGCGACGGAGGCAGCGGCCGAGGGCCCGATCTCCGCCGAAGCGCCCGGATTCCCGTCCTCGGTCGATCCGCCGTCGGCGGCGACTCGACTGACGGGCATCGCCGTCGAGCAGACCGGTGACGGAGTGCTGCTCGGTCTGGAGGCGGATGGCTCGATCGGGAGGCTCGAGGCCTTCACGCTCGAGGATCCCGCACGGCTCGTGATCGATCTTCCGGGTCTCACCGGTGCCGAGCTGGCGCCTCGAACGGAGGTCGGAGACGGGCGCGTGAAGAGCGTGCGGATCGGCTCCCATGCCGACAAGGTACGCGTCGTCGTCGATGGGGGAGCCGAGGCCGGGGGCTTCCAGGGGCGTCAGATCATGCCCGGGACGACCGGCCTCTGGATCGCGATCGGAGACGGAGAGCCGCTCGCTCAGGCGATGAACACCGCTCTGGAGACCTCGGAGGCCGCCTGGGTGGCGAGCTCGACGGCGAGTCGGGTCGCGAGCCAGCCGGTGGCCGCGCTCGGAGACGCCGGGGCCTCGGACGAGCCTTCGGACGAGGCCTTGATGGCTCTGTCGCAGGGCTTCGAAGACGAGGCTCAGCAGCCGGAGGCCACGGACGCGATCGCTTCGAACGAGGCGGAGCTCGAGCAGAGTGCCGCACCGTCGCTGGCGACCGCCACGCCGACGACCGAGCGTGACCCGGTCGAGCCGATGGAGGCCTCGAGCGAGGCCGACCTCGCCGAAGTCTACGGACTCCACTACGAGCGGACGGAGGGCCTCGATCGGATCGCGATCCTGGCGGACTCGGCCCTCGCCTACGAGACCAGCGCGCCGGACTCGGAGACGCTCGTGCTTCGCATTCCGGGCGCGTCGATCAGCGAGGAGGCATCGGATCGGATCTTCCCGAAGAGAGGTGGGCCGATCTCGCTCATCCACGCCTTCCAGCAGCCGGAGATCGAGGTGCCGGAGGTGCGCGTGGTCTTCACGCGCGCTCCGGACCTGGAGCCGGTCGTGAAGCGACGGGGATCGATGTTGTTCGTCGAGTTCCAGGACATGGGCGTCGCAGCAGCGCCGCCTCCGGCCTTCCCCGGTGTCGCCGACGACGAGGGGGCAGTTGCGAGCGCCTCCGGGAGCGACTCGGCCTCGATCGCGCTGTCCGCCGCGGACTCCTCGCCGGGCTCGATGAGCGGGTCTGCGGCTCCGACGGGAGCCGGGGGCGATTCGGCTCTGCCGAGCTTCGAGACGGGCGCACGTGTCGACGACGAGACGAGCCCGGCTGGGGACGGAGGCGTCTGGGAGGAGCCTGCGACGTCTGCGCCGGCCGTGCCGGCCGCCGTCGAGGTGCCGGCCGCGATCGAGGTGCTCGAGGAGGGCGGCCTCATCGATGGCAAGGAGTATCGGGGTCGACGCGTCTCGCTGGACTTCAAGGACGTGGCGATCGCCGACGTCCTGCGCCTGATCGCCGAGGTGAGCGACCTGAACATCATCGCCGGCGACGAGGTGAAGGGCAACGTGACCATCCGCCTGGTGGAGGTGCCCTGGGACCAGGCTCTCGACGTGATCCTCATGACGAAGGGACTCGGCTTCGTACGGGTCGGCAACGTGCTCCGGATCGCGCCCTCGGACGTCCTGAAGGCCGAGGAGGAGGTTCGCCTCCAGGAGCGCCGTAACAAGGAGAAGCTCGAGGATCTCGAGGTCAAGCTGCTGCCGGTCAACTACGCCGACGTGCGGGACGTCGAGGGGCTCGTGAAGCGACTCCTCTCCGCTCGGGGCACGGTCAATCTGGACCAGCGCACGAACACGCTCATCATCAAGGACATCAGCTCCGTGATCGACGAGGCCTCGGCGCTGATCGCGGCGATCGACACGCAGACGCCGCAGGTGATGATCGAGGCCAAGATCGTCGAGGCCAACCTCGACTTCTCGCGAGAGCTCGGCTCGGTCTGGGGAGTCCAGACTCAGCAGTTCACGGATCCCTTCGATCCCAACACGCCCCGTCAGGATCTCGGCAGCGAGGACCTGACCTTCATCGACGAGAACAGCCTGGCCTTCGCGAATCCGATCACGTCGGTCCCGACCGGGCTCCTGACGGTGGGCGCCTTGATCCTCGACCAGGACTTCCGGGTCGACGCCCAGATCCAGGCCGCGGAGAGCACGGGTGACGGCAAGGTGGTCTCGAGTCCCCGGATCGTGACCCTCGACAACAGGGAGGCCCGGATCGAGCAGGGTGTGTCGATCCCCTTCCAGACCTTCGAGGGCGGCGATGCGAGGCTCGAGTTCATCGATGCGGTCCTGTCGCTGGTCGTGACGCCGCACATCACGGCGGACGGGAGCATCATCATGGAGATCGAGGTCACCCGGAACGCGCCGGACGACTCCGTCTCGACGCCGACCGGATCGCCCGCGATCGCCAAGAACGTGGCCCAGACCGAGACCATGGTGAAGGATGGTCAGACGCTGGTCCTGGGCGGCATCTACACGATCATCAAGAGCAATCGCCAGACCCGGATTCCCTATCTCCACCGGATTCCGGTGATCGGGAACGCCTTCAAGAGCAACGAGGTGTCGGATTCGCGCAAGGAGCTGCTCGTCTTCGTGACGCCGCGCGTGGTGCGGCTGCCGGAGATGGCGAGCAAGTAGCCGGGTCGCCGGCAGCGGAGCCGGACGCCCGCTCGCGGGGTGGGCGGCTCCCGGCCGGAGAGCGCCGAGGTCGAGGGACGGGGGGAGCTTGCTCCCCCCGTTTTTCTATACTGGCCGACGTGTCACGGCAGAGACCGCTCTACCTGGTCGGGATGATGGGCGCCGGCAAGTCCACGATCGGCCCTCTCCTGGCGAAGGCGCTGGACCGGGTCTTCGTCGATTCCGACCAGGAGATCGAGCGGGAGACCGGACGTTCGATCGCCGAGATCTTCGCCTCCGAAGGCGAGCCGCGCTTCAGGGCGCTCGAGCGCGCCGTGATCGAGAGGCTCTCGGGGCAGCCTGCGGTGATCGCCCTGGGCGGCGGCGCGCTGGTCCAGCCGGGCGCGCTCGGGCGGCTGGGCGATCGGGGCGACATCGTCTATCTGAGGGTGAGTCCGGAGGCGCTGCTCGAGAGGCTGGGAGACGCCTCCTCCCGACCGCTGCTGGCCGGACTGGATGCCTCAGAGCGTCGCCAGAGGCTGCAGGCGCTGCTCGAGGCGCGCACGCCCTGCTACGAGCAGGCGGACCTCGTGATCGAGGCCGAGGCGAGCGAAGAGGAGATCGTGCGGCGGATCGTCGCCGCGTTGGAGCGACTCGGATCCGCGAGTGGCTCGGAGGAGCGAGTCTCATGACGGCGGCGAGGCCGAGCAGGAAGAAGGCAGCCCGGAAGGCGCCGGATCGGACGCCGACGCGGCGCCCCCGGAAGACGGTGACGGTCGAGCTCGCTGAGCGGAGCTACCCGATCGAGATCGGAAGCGACTGGCTCGAGTCCATCGGTCGGCGGATCGGCCAGCGCCTCGGGGCCGGGCGGATCGCCCTCGTGACGGTGCCGACCGTGGCTCGACGCTATGCGCCTCGCCTCACTCGGGGCCTCACGGAGACCGGAGCCCGGGTGGGCCGCATCGTCGTGCCCGATGGCGATGCGACCAAGAACCTGAGGCAGGTGGGGGAGCTCTACGATCGCTTCCTCGAGCTCGGAATGGACCGGCACTCGGCCGTCGTGACGCTCGGCGGCGGCGTGGCAGGGGATCTGGGTGGCTTCGCGGCGGCCACCTTCCTGCGCGGGATCCCCTTCGCACAGGTTCCCACGACGGTGCTCGCGATGGTGGACGCCTCGATCGGCGGCAAGACCGGCGTGAACCTCGCCCAGGGCAAGAACCTGGTCGGCGCCTTCCATCAGCCGGCGGGGGTCTACGTCGACGTCGACACGCTTCGCTCGCTGCCACGACGGGAGCGGGCGGCCGGCCTGGCGGAGATCGTCAAGGCGGGCGCGATCTGGGACGAGGCGCTCTTCCGTTGGCTCGAGTCGAAGGTCGAGGCCTTCCTCGACCTCGATCCGAAGGTCGTCATCCCGACGCTGGAGTGGGCCTGCTCGATCAAGGCGGAGGTCGTCGCCCGGGACGAGCGGGAGGGGGGGCTGCGGCGACTGCTGAACTTCGGCCATACGCTGGCCCATGCGATCGAGGCCCAGGCCGGCTACCGCGGCATCCTCCACGGAGAGGCCGTATCGATCGGGATGGTCTTCGCCGCCGAGCGCTCCGAAGCGCTGGGGTTTTCTCGGCCCGGCGTGCGGGATCGTCTCGAGGCGCTGCTGCGTCGCGCCGGGCTGCCCACGCGGCCCCCGAAGCGCACGCGGGAGGCTTATCTGGCGGCGCTGGCCGTCGATAAGAAGAAGCAGGGCGACACCGTGCATTTCGTCGTTCTCGAGGGAATCGGCTCGGCGGGGACCACATCCCTGCGTCCTCGGGATATCCTTCCGCGTGGCTGGACCGCTTGAGATGTCGGGAATGTCGGGACCGCCGGGAGCACCCGGGTGACGGAGGCGAGGGGCGAGGTGAGCACGGAGAATCCGGATCTGGGCGTGGCCGGGCTGACGCGACGCGAGCGGCTGGAACGCATCGCGAACGCCGAGCGGGACCGACGGCAGGGCCGGGAGGCCGTGGCCGCGGCGGCGATCGGCGAGCCGAACGAGTGGCCTGCGCGAGTCGTGCTGGCGCTGAGCCGGATGGACGCCTCCGAGATCGGAAGAGCGTCGTGTAGGGAAAGAGTGTGTCAGTACGTGT
>CAYXLY010000056.1:0-14489 GCA_964466005.1 uncultured Spirochaetaceae bacterium
CAGCTGATCGAGTCGATCGATCTGGTCACGAGCAACAGCTCCGTCCTCTACGGAGATGGGGGGATCGCCGGCGTGCTCCAGATCCGAACGCGCACGCCCTCCGAAGAGCTCGAGGCCACCGGTAGCCTCGACGTGCGAGAGCGCAGTCAGTACCAGCCCGAAGCGACGCTCTCGGGAGTGACCGGCCCCGTCGAGGCCTTCGTCGCCGGTCGCTATCTCGACTCCCAGGGCTACGACCTGCCGGCCTCCTTCGAGGGTACGAGCGTCGAGAACGGCAGCCTGCGAGAGAACTCCGGTCGGGAGCAGGCGAACTTCTTCGCCAAGCTCGGCCATGTGATCTCGCCCGAGGCCCGGGTCGGGATGCTGGTCGACGTCCGCAAGGCCGAGTTCGGCGTGCCGCCCAACACGGTCGACGACCCCAACGATCGCTTCGCGCCCTCCACCCGCTTCGAGCGGGTGGAGGATCTCGAAGGATTCTCGGCGCAGCTGAACGGTCAGCTGGATCCCGAGGGCCCCCTGTCCCTGCGCGCCTGGGGCTTCGTGAACCGCCAGGAAGAGAACCGCGTGCGCTACGACGACGCGGGCTTCGACACGATCCGAAGCGGCGGCAGCTTCGACGTCGACGAGACGACCCTGATCACGGGCGGCGCCCTCCACGGCCGCCATGCCCTCGGAACCTGGGGTGAGCTCCGCTTCGCCGTCAACGGCCGCTACGAGCAGCTCGAGACCGACGGCCTGCGCTGCGTCCTCGGCGGGGGAGGCGGAGGCGGAGGCGGCGGGGGTGGTGGCGGCGGCGGGGGCGGCCTCTGCGGAGGCGGCGGAACCGCCTTCACCCGCCTCGGACAGAACGACGACCTCGGCGTCGGATCTCTCGGCCTCGAGTACGAGGTCGAGCCGCTCGCGGGGCTCGGGCTGGTCGTGGGCTACAGCCACGCCTTCCTCGACGGAGGTCGAGGAGTCGACGACGACGGATCCATCTTCCTCGCCGGCGCCCGCTACGACCTGCCGACCCGGACCCGTCTGCGCGCCTCCGCCGCGCGCAAGATCCGATTCCCGTCCATCGTCCAGCTCTTCGACGCCGCCGACGGCAACACCGACCTCGAGAGCGAGCGCTGCTGGTGCTTCGAGGTCGGCATCGAGCAGGCCCTCCCCTACTCGAGCCGCATCGAGCTGGCGGCCTTCTGGCAGGAGCTGAGCGACTTCATCGAACGCGGTGCGAGCCGGACCTTCGAAAATCGCCAGAAGATCCGGATCCGGGGAGTCGAGGTCGCCTGGGCAGCGCAGCCCATCGAGCCCATCGAGCTGCGCCTCGCCTACTCCTTCCTCCATACGCGGGATCGCAGCGAGGATGCCGAATTCGACCGCCTGGCCAATCGACCCGAGCATACGATCGACTTCGAGGCCCGCTACACGCATCCCTGGAACGGGGATCTGCGCGTGGGCGTTCGTCATCTGCGCGGCATCGAGGAGGACTCCAGAAACGCGCCCTTCGAGCTCCGGACGCTGGGCGCCTTCACGATGGTCGACGTCCGGGTCGCTCAGCGCTTCGACGGCGATCGCTTCGAGCTCTACGTCGGCGTCGACGATCTCCTGGACAGCGAAGGGGAGATCAACCTCGGCTTTCCCCTGGCCGGACGGACCGTGCTGGGCGGTGCCGTCGTGCGCTTCTGAGCCGATGCCTGGCCCGACCCGAGCACTGCTGCATGCCGAAGACGCATCCCTGGGTCGGCCGGGCCTCGTCGAGCCGCTGCTCGAGGACGTCGACCTGTCTCTCGAGTCGGGCGAGTGCGTGCTCCTCGAGGGCGCCACCGGATCGGGCAAATCGACTCTCCTGCGCGCACTGGCCGGACTGGGGGGCATCGAGCTGCGCGGCGGCGCGATCCACCGCGGCCAGCCCGCGACGCTCCTGCTCCAGGACGTCGAGACCCAGCTCCTCTGCACGACCGTCGCCGAAGAGGTCGCCCTTGGACTCCTCCACCGAGGCGCCTGCGCGCAGAGCGCCCGGGCGCGGAGCGAGCAGGCCCTCGACCGGGTCGGGCTCTCCGGGTATGGCCCCCGGGAGGTCGACGCGCTCTCGGCAGGCGAGCAGCAGCGAGTCGTGCTGGCTGCGCTGCTCGCCCTCGAGCCCAGGGTGCTCCTGCTCGACGAGCCGAGCTCGGCCCTCGATGCGCCCTCCCGTCGGGCCCTGGCGGGAGTCCTCGAGGAGCTGAAGGCGGCGGGCATGGCGCTCCTGATCGCGGACCACGCCCCGGCCGAGCTTCGCGCGCTGGCGGACCGCAGCGTCCGCCTCGAAGGTCGGCGACTGCACCCGACCTCGCTGGCCACCGCCGAAGCCCCGTGGCCAACGAGGGACTCGCGGGTCGCTCCGACTCCCGACATCCGGGCCGCGGAGCCCGGACGCACCGAGCGCGCCGAGGTCCCGCCCCGGCTCGCTCCGGGAGAGCGACTCCTGCTCACGGGACCGAACGGATCGGGCAAATCGACCTGGCTCCGGCGTCGGGTCAGCGAGCAGGAGCGGGATCGAGATCAGGATCGGACACAGGGTCGGGGACGGGGTCGGCGACGAGCAGGACATCGCAATCAGGGCCTCCGCCCTGGCGAGGTCGCGCTGGTCGGCCAATCGCCCCGGCGGAGCCTGTTCGCTCGCACCGTGGCCGAGGAGGTGGGGTTCAGCCTCTCGCGGCAGGGACGACCGGCGCCCGAGTGCCGGGCCCGGGTGGCGGCTCTCCTCGAGGGCCTCGATCTCCTCTCGCTCTCGGATCGGTCCCCGCTCCGCGCGAGCTTCGGACAGCAGCATCGGGTGGCGATCGCCGCGGCGCTGGCAGCGGAGCCCCGGATCGTGCTGATCGACGAGCCTTTCGCGGGACTCGATCCGACCGCGCGCCGGCATCTGCTCGAGCTCCTCGACGAGGAGCAGGCCCGATCCGGCTCGACCCTCGTTCTCGCCTCCCACGACCGCGAGCCGCTGGCCGGCTGGTGTGACCGGGTGATCGAGCTTCCGGAGCGCAGCAGGCGCGACGATGCCTGAACGCCTCCGCACGCTCGACCGCCCCCTGCAGTTCAGGGCGACCGGATCCGCCCTGCACGGAGTCGGCGCCGGCTGGAAGCTGCTGGCGGGATTGGCGATCGGGGGGCTCGGTCTGGCGCTGGACGGGCTGCTGCCGCTGACCGCTCTCGCGCTGACGATCATGGCCGGCTACCGACTCGCCCGGCTTCCAGCGGGCGATCTGTGGCGGGACGGCCGATGGCTCGTCTTCCAGGGCGCCGTCGTCGTCGGACTGACGATGGCGATCCGGGGCGTCGCGGCCTGGTCGGCTGGCGTCCGGACGGCTCTGCAGCTGCTCCTCCTCTTTCTCCCGCTCGCCCTCGTGCTCCGGACGACGCCGAGCGAGGCCCTGCTCGAGCCGCTGCGCCGCCGACTACCCGAGCGGCTCGCCTTCGCCCTCGGAGCTACGCTGCGCTTCGTTCCGGTCTTCGCCCGGGAGCTCGGCGAGCTGGTCGAGATGCAGCGGCTCCGGGGCGCCCGACTGCGGGCGAGGGATCTCTGGCGACCCGGCGCCTGGCGCGACGGGATGGCCTGCGTCGTCCTTCCGATGGCGGTCCGCGTCATCGAGATCGCCGAGGCAGCGGCCGAGGCGGCCGAGATCCGCGGGGTCGGCAGGGTTGGCAGGGTCGGCGGAGATGGCGGCGCCAGCGACGAGACGATCCCGGGATGCGAAGCGGAGGGGAGACGGGAGACCCGATGAGGAGACGTTGGCTGATCGCGATCGACGACACGGACAACCTCGAGAGCATCGGGACCGGCCGGCTCGCGCGCATGCTCGCCGCGTCCCTGGTCGCCGAGGGACAGCTGGCCGAGCCGACCGTGACCCGGCATCAGCTGCTGGTCCACCCGGACGTGCCCTATACCTCGCACAACAGCTCCGCCTGCATTGCAGCTCGGGGAGAGGCCGGCGCCGGCGACGAGCTGCTCGAGCTCGCCACGGCCTTCCTTCGGGCCCACGAGCACGAGGGAGCCAACCCCGGGCTCTGCGTCGCCGCCGAAGACACGCTACCGGCGAGCCTCCCCGCGCTCGGGCGGCGTGCTCAGCAGGTCGTCCTCGACCTGTCGGCCTTCGACGACGAGATCCATCCTCTGGATCTCCGGGTGTGGTCGGGGGGCCAGACCGGTCAGGGACGGATCGGAGCCGTCTGCGGCGTCGCGCTTCGCGCCACCGGAGAAGACGGTCGCTTCATCGACCTGCCCGGCATCCGTGACTTGAAGGGGCGGGTCCGTGTGGGCGACATCCTCGCGCACACCGCCGTCGACGTCGTGGTGACGTCCGAGGGCGATGCTCTGCACGCCGACGTCGAGATCGAGACCCGCGGCTGGATCCGACCGGATCTGGTGGGCGGCCAGGCCGTCTTCGCGGTGCGGCGGGAGGGGGCGGACTGGGTTCCGGCGGAGAAGCGTTCGAAGGACGACGGCTGATGGCGGGACGGCGGCCGCTCGAGACCCGTGAGGCCCTGCTGATCGCCTTCTTCGCGCTCTTTCTGGTCGCTGCCCGCGCCGCCTTCCGATGGCATCTCCACATTCCGGGACACTCCATGGTCGGGACGGTCTTCGGCCTCGTCCTCGTCCGTCGCTGCGTGAGCCGCCCGCTGGCGGCCAGCCTCTGCGGTCTGCTCGCCGGACTCGTCTGCGCTGCCCTCGGCATGGGCCAGGGCGGGCCGGTCATCGTGCTGAAGCTGCTGCTGCCCGCCGCCGTCGTCGATCTCGCGAGGCTTCGGGCCGCGGACTCGCCCGCGGCCCTCCCGATCTCCTTCGGCATCGCGATCGGGGCCCTGGCGGGCGTCGCCGGAGTCCTCCCCCTGATCGGGGTGGAGATGCTGGCCGACCTCGAGCCCCGACTCGTCGCGCTGCACGCCCTCGTCTCGGGGGGCGGCAAGGCCCTCTTCGGGGCCCTCGGCGGCGCGGGGGGCGCCTGGGTCGCACGCGAGCTCCACCATCACGGTCTCCTCGACCACGCGCCTCATTGACCGTCTCGCCGACGCCGGCCTCGACGGAGCCGGAACATGGAGGTCCGGCCCCCCTTTTGATTCCGGTGCACTTCGTCACACTATGGGGGCCATCCCTTCAGTAGGTTCGCTGCTTCCTTCACTTCTTCGGGAGACTCGATTGCATTCCTCTTCTCGTTCCGTGGATCCGACCACACGCCGGATCCGAGTCGCGCGTCGGATTCGAGCCATGGGCCGGTGGCCTCTGCTCGCCCTTCTTCTCTGCCTCGCGCTTCCTCTGACCGCTCGGGCCGACACGGGCTGGGTGCGCGGCGAGATCCGTCTGAACCTGCGCTCCGGGGCCGGGACCCAGTACAAGATCCTGGGTGCGGTCGAGACGGGCGACGAGCTCGTCGTGCTCTCGCGCAACGAGAGCTGGACCCGCGTCCAGACCCAGGACGGGCAGACGGGATGGATTCCCGCCGGCTATCTCGAGAGCGAGCCTCCGGCCGCGCTCCGCCTGGGGCAGATCGAGACGGAGGCGGCGACTCTACGTGCCGAGCTCGAAGAGGTCCGCTCCGAGGCCGCTCGGCTTCGAGAGACGAACGCCTCCCTCTCGGCCGCCGACAGCGGTCAGCGCGAGAAGATCGAGTCGCTTCGGATCGAGAACTACGAGCTGCGCGCCAGCAGCCGCTACCAGGAATGGATCACGGGCGCGCTGATTCTCGGTCTCGGCATGCTGATCGGCGCCTTCCTCCATCGAAACTCGACGCGTCGCCCCTCCTCCCGCATCCGGCTCTAGAGGCCATCTCATAAACCCCGACCGAGCGAGGTACGTGGATTCGACCCGAGATCAAGGCGCGAAATCGCAGGCGTAGCCGTAGCTACTCCAAGGTTTCGCAACGTAGAGATCGGGTCGAAGACGCGTGCATCGCGACCGAGGGGTTTATGAGATGGCCTCTAGTGTCCATCTCGTGAACCCCGGCCCGGGAACGAGAATCGGGTCGATGAGGAGAGGGGGCCCGGGTCCACCGCAAGGGCGGGACCGGGACCGGCAGGAAACGAAGCAGGCAGGGGGAGTCGATGGAGCTCGACGGACTCGAGATCCCGGACGAGATCAAGCTGGGGATCGTGATGCCGGGGCAGGACCGGGACACGATCCTCGCCACGGCGCGTCGGGTCGAGGCCAGCGGGCTCGATTCGATCTGGGTGGGCGATCACATCGCCTTCCACATTCCGGTGGTGGAGAGCCTGAGCCTGCTCTCGTTCGTCGCGGCGGCGACGGAGCGCATCGAGCTCGGGACGGGGGTGCTGCTGCTTCCGCTGCGGCATCCGAACCTGACCGCCAAGATCACCTCGACGGTCGACATGCTCTCGGGCGGCCGACTCCTGCTGGGGGTCGGCGTGGGGGGCGAGTATCCGCCCGAGTTCGACGCCGTCGATGCACCGATCGCGGAGCGCGGGCCCCGCACCGACGAGACGATCGGCATCCTTCGACGCCACTGGAACGAGGAGTCGGTCGAGCATCGAGGTCGCCATTTCGAGTTCGGCCCCGTTCGCATCGAGCCGAAGCCCGTTCGGCCCGGCGGCCCCCCCATCCTCGTGGGCGGCCGCAAGGCCGTCTCCATGAGGCGCGCGGGACGGCTCGGGGACGGGTACATCTCGCACATGTGCGACGTCGCGACCTATCGCTCGAACATGGCGACCATCGCGGGGCATGCTCGGGATGCGGGACGCGCCGGACTCCCCTTCCAGAGTGCAGCCCTGCTCTTCACGGTCTTCGACGAGAGCTACGAGGCGGCTCACGAGCGGGCCTCGAAGCTCCTCGGGATGATCTACGCCACCGACTTCCGCGAGGCCTCGAAGCGCTACTGCCTTCTCGGGAAGCCCGAGGACTGCCTCGACCAGCTACGCGCCTTCGCGAAGGCCGGCTGTCGCCACTTCGTGATCTCGGCGCTCTCGGATCCCCAGGAGATCATCGAACGGGCCTCGAGCTCGATGGTCCCGGAGCTGCGCTCCCTCGTCTAGGGCACCTCCGCACGAGGCGCCGTGCCGGGGCCGGGTCGGGCTCTTCGCGATCCCGCGGTCGCGTGTCTGGGTGAAGCCCCAGAGCGGCTTCATCACCCGGAACACAGCTCCCGAGGCGAGCCGGGCTCGGGCCGGGACGTCTCAGCCGAGCGCTCGCCCGTACATCCCGACCAGCACGGGGATCGCGAGCAGGAGTCCGACCACCGCGCCCACGAGCGCCCAGCGTCCGGCGATTCGATGCCGACGCAGGACGGACGCCTCCGGCTCCGGGTCCTCGGGATCGAGCGTCACGCGCCGGGTCGTCCGGAGCCGGAGCCCCTGCCACCCGGCCACGCTCCCCGCGATCACCATCTGCAGCACGAAGAGCTCGTGGGTCCAGAGGACCGCGTGGTCGAAGAGCGTCCAGTCCGAGCGGTCCTCGCGACCCAGGATCCCCAGCTTCAGGACATAGGAGACGAGGAAGGCCAGCACGAGGAGCGTGGCGATCGTCATCATGCGTCGATGTCGCCTGATCTCGCCCCGACGCGCGAGGCGGGCCCCGTGCAGTCCGAGTGCGCAGATCACGCCGAGGTTGACCAGCGCGAGGGTCCAGTAGACGAGTTGAGGGGTCATCCGTCTCCGCTCGTGAAGATCCCACGCGCGACCCGAGCCGGAACGCGCTCCGGGACGCCGCCGCCGGCGCAGCGTAGCGAAGCGCGGGAGGGACCGCGTCTCAGTCGGGGTGCTCGCTCGTCACCTCGAGCTCGCGGCCGGCCGTCTCCGGAAGCCACCAGACGACGAGAGCGGCGACCATCGTGAGCGTCGCCACGACGACCACGGCAGGCGCCACGGAGGCTCCAGCCACGGTCAGACCTCCGACGAGCGCATAGCCTGCGGCCGAGCCCAGGGTCTCCTGGAGCGTCTCCCAGCCCATGGCCGTGTTGCGGCTCGAGGTCGGAAAGAGCTCCGTCGTGATGATGCGCATCAGGACGTTGCCCCCGGTCAGGATGAACACGAGCGGGATCCAGAAGAGCGGGATGCCCGGCCCCGGACCGAAGTAGACCGCATAGGCGACCAGCGGGAAGACGCAGAAGGCGACCAGGGCGACCGGTCGGCGACCGAAACGATCGGCCGCCCAGCCCATGGCCGGATTGCCGATCACGCCCAGGGCGCCGGCGAGCACCGCCATCAGCGAGTAGCTGCTCGGCTGCCACTCGTGACTCGTCTGTACGAAGTCGGAGAGCAGACCGAAGGCAGGGCTGAAGCCGGTCGCGGCCAGCAGCGCCATCGCGGCCACCGCCAGACTGCGAAAGGGATGGCTCCGCAACATCTCGATCATCGGCCGGCCCCAGCCCGCCGCCGGCTGCATCCCTTCGAGCGCCTCGCGTCGATGTCGCTCGAAGCGATCGGTCTCCGGAACCCTCCTCCTCAGCATCGGCAGCCACACGAGCGGAACGATCCCGACGAGGTAGAGTGCTCGCCAGCCGAAGGGCAGGACGTCGACGAAGGCGTAGAGGACGGCGCCCAGTCCGAAGCCGAAGGACCCGATCGCCCCCAGCATGCCGATGCCCCAGCCTCGATGCCGCGCCGGCAGCTCCTCGGCCACGATCACCACCGCCGTCGAGATGCTCGCCACGACGAAGGTGCGCGTCAGCGTCTGGCAGAAGATGTACTGAACGGCCGTCTGGGCGAAGGCCGTACAGAACGTCGCCACGCTCATGCCGACGAGCGACGCCAGGAAGACGCGACGGCGCCCGAAACGATCGGCCAGCGGCAGGACGAAGAAGGCCGGGATGGCTCCGAGTCGGACCCAGGCGACGAGCGACGTCATCTCGGCCTGGGTCAGACCGAAGGTCTCTCGGATCTGCTTGAAGGCGGCCGTCATCATCGAGAGGTCGTAGTTCTCGAAGAAGCCGGCGAGCGCGATCACGCCGACGAGGCTCACGTGACGGGACTCGAGGCCGAGCGGAACGCGTCCGAGGAAATGCGGAAGCCACCACGGGCGGGGGACGCGCACCGGGACGACGTCCGGAGCAGCCAGCTTCGCGGCGAGGCGGCCGCTCTCGTCCGTCTCTCTCGGCACGCGGAGAAGCTAGCAGCCGACGGCAGGAAGCGGCCGACCCGCCGAACCGACGCCAGCGCGCTCGCCCGACTCCGGTGCCCCGCGGCCCCCTCCCCGGTCCCGATCCGGTACGCTCTCGCCATGAGCGTCCTCGCCGTCCTGCCTGCCCGCCATGGCTCGACCCGCTTTCCGGGGAAGCCCCTCACCCCCATCGCGGGCAAGCCCATGATCCAGCACGTCTGGGAGCGCACCTGCACCGCGCGTCGGGTCGACGCGGTCGTCGTCGCCACCGACGACGACCGGATTCGCGAGGCGTGCGAGGCCTTCGGCGCGCGGGTGGAGATGACCCGCGACGATCATCCGACGGGCACGGATCGACTGGCCGAGGTCGCCGCGCGCCACGACCACGACGTCCTCGTCAACGTCCAGGGAGACGAGCCGCTGATCGAGGGCTTCGTGATCGACGCGACCGTCGAGGCGCTGCTCCGCGACGATCAAGCCGCGATGTCGACCGTCGTCCATCGAGCGGAGCCCGAGGCCTTCGAGGACCCGAATCGGGTCAAGGTCGTCGTCGACGTCCACGGGCTCGCGCTCTATTTCTCCCGGGCTCCCATCCCCTTCAGACGAAAGGAGACGGGCCTCGCGCCGCTTCAGCACGTGGGGCTCTACGGCTATCGACGGGAATTCCTGCTCGACTTCGTGAAGCTGGGCCGAAGCCCCGCCGAGGAGGCCGAGGAGCTCGAGCAGCTCCGCGCGCTCGAGCACGGTCACCGCATCCGGGTGGCCGAGATCGAGGGATGGCAGAGCGTCCCGGTCGACGTGCCCGAGGACGTGGCCCGGGTGGAGACGGCCCTCCTGAAGGCGGGCTCCCGGATCGAGGACCGGAGCGGGCGGGCCCGATGAAGGCGGCGATCACGGCCGATACCGTGCGCGAGTGGGGGCGGCGTTATTCCAACTGGGGCCGCTGGGGTCCCGACGACGAGCGGGGCGCGCTGAACTTCATCACGCCCGATCGGATCCTCGAAGCGACCGCGCTTCCGCGCCGCGGCGAAGTCGTCTCCTGCGCGCTGGCCTTCGATCAGGGAGGACCACAGACGGGAAGGGGGGGACGCCACAATCCGATTCACGTCATGCTGGCGGACGGCGGGGACGCGCTCTCGGGTGCCCAGGACGGGATTCCGGGCGGCTTCCGCTATGCGGACGACTCGGTGACGATGCCCCTGCAATGCGGAACCCAATGGGATGCCCTCTCCCACGTCTTCTACGACGGGCGGATGTACAACGACCGGGACATCGCCCTCGTCACGAGCAGCGGAGCGCGCAAGAACGGGATCGAGGCGATCCGCAACGGCGTCGTCGGCCGCGGCGTCCTGCTCGACCTTCCACGCCATCGTGGCGAGCTCTGGCTGCCGGACGGGGAAGCGATCGGGCCTGCGGAGCTCGATGCGTGCGCCGAGGCCGAAGGAATCGCGATCGAATCGGGCGACATCCTGCTCGTCCGGACGGGCATGATGACCCGCTGCCTCGACGAGGGGTCCTGGGAGGGCTATTGCGGGGGGCCGGCGCCCGGACTCTCCGTCCACTGCGCCGCCTGGCTCTACGAGCGGGAGGTCGCCGCCATCTGTACGGATACCTGGGGCGTGGAGGTGCTCCCGAACGAGACCGTCGACTGCTTCCAGCCCCTGCACATGATCTCACTCCGGAACACCGGCGTGCTCTTCGGCGAGATCTTCCATCTCGACGCCCTGGCCCGGGCCTGCGCCGAGGACGCGCGTCATGCATTCCTCTTCGCGGCGCCCCCACTGCCGATCACCGGCGCAGTGGGATCACCGATCAACCCGCTGGCCATTCTCTAGGGGCCCTCTCATGAACCCCGACCGAGAGCAGGGAGAGATTCGAATGAAGGATCGACGCCGAAGATCGGACCGGGGCGGGAGAAGCGGATCGCTCTCCCGTCTCGTGCTCGTGATCGGGCTTCTCGCGATGCGCTTCCCTGCATCCGCCTCTGCCGGTGAGGCCGACGTGGTCGAGGCGAGCGCCCGCTGCTCGAGCGACTCCCTCTGCCACTTCCGCGTCACGGTCCGACATGCCGACGAGGGCTGGAGCCACCATGCGAACCGCTGGGAGGTCCTCTCACCCGACGGTGAGATTCTCGCCACCCGCACGCTCCATCATCCGCACGTCGAAGAGCAGCCCTTCACACGAAGACTCCGCGACGTCCGCGTGCCGCCGGGGGTCGAGACGGTCCGCATCCGGGCCCACGACTCGCTTCATGGTTACGGAGGAGCGGAGCGGACGATCCCGCTGGATCGACCGCCCCATCCGCCCGCGCCCTGAGGCGCTCTTCGCGAGACGCGCCCGGATGGAGCGGCGTGCCCCTCCCAGGGACGCCCATGAGATGAATGCCCACGACGATGAGGAACCGAAGCCCATGACCCGCAAGAATCTTCGATCGAACGCCCTTCTCGCTGTCTCACTGGCCTGGATCCTCTCCGGCTGCGCTCCGAATCAGACGGACCCGTCCAGTACGCAGAGCGAGGATCCCGGCGATGCCGCGATCGGGGAGGCTCGGGACCTGGCCGAGCTGGCGGCCCTCGCGATCGGGCCGCAGCGCAGCCCGGAGCACATCGCCCGCAATCCCGAACGGCATCCCGTCGAGACGCTCCAATTCTTCGGACTGGAGAGGGACATGACCGTCCTGGAGATCTTGCCCGGGGGACTCTGGTACGGTGAGATCATCTCCCCCTACGTGCGCGAAGAGGGCCAGTACATCGCCGCGGGCTACGACACGAGCCGACCGGACGCGCCTGCCTATCAAGTCCGACTGCAGGAGGCCATGGAGACGCGCTTCGAGTCGCAGCCCGAGACCTTTGGAGGGGCACGAATCGCGACCCTCTCGCCGCCGGACGCCGTCGACCTGGGCGAGCCTGGCTCCGTCGACGCGGTGCTCACCTTCCGCAACATGCATGGCTGGGTCCGGGACGGCGTGGAGTCTCAGGTGCTCTCCGCCTTCTACGAGGTGCTCCGACCGGGGGGCGTGCTGGGGATCGTGCAGCATCGCGCAGGCCCTCTCAGCGATCCGGACCCGGAGGCCTTCATCGGATACCTGGCCGAGGAGAGGGTGATCGCGATGGTCGAGGCCGCGGGCTTCGTGCTCGAGGCGACCTCGGAGATCAACGCCAATCCCCGGGACACGGCCGACCATCCCCGGGGCGTCTGGACGCTGCCCCCGTCGCTCCGACTCGGCGAGCAGGATCGCGAGCGATACGAGGCGATCGGCGAGAGCGACCGGATGACGCTCCGCTTCCGGAAGCCGGAGTCGGGAGAGGACTGATCCGCGGGCCCGACCCGCGCGAGCCGGCGGGTGGAGGGGCCGACGGAGGAAGCGAGGGCGGACGGAAGGTCGGGTGGCGAAGGCGGGATCGGATCGAAGCGCCGCTCAGCGGAAGCGGAGCTCGCTCATTCCGCCGGTGATCGCCGTGTCGAACCGATAGAACGTCGGCACGTGGGCGAAGGTCGCCTTCACGACCTCCGGATCTCCGAAATAACGGGACTCGTCGACGAAGTCCTCGAGCGTCGAGAACCGTTCGAGGACGATCGCCCGATGGTCGGGGGCCTCCGGCGTGAGCCGGCGGGCCACGGCATTGCGCTCGTAGGACTCGCGCAGGGGATGCAGGTCGAAGGACATCCTCGAATGCACGACCTGCCACTCGTGGTAGAAGGCCTCGTCCGACACACCCTCGGGCTTTTCGTTCAGCGTGATCTGGGTGATGCCCGGCAGCCTCTCGGCCTCCGCCTCGCTGCCGGGCCGGGGCTGGACCGTCGACTCGGTCACGAGATAGCCCCAGAGCTCCCCGTCCTGTCGCCCCAGCGCCGTCTCGATCGGGGCTCTCACGTCGAGCGACGGCAGCCAGCACTGGAACACCAACGAGGCGGAGTCGAAGCTCGGACTCAGTCGGGCCGGAGAGCGCTCGCGGATGAGCTCCGTCTGGTCGGGCAGGAGCAGCGACATCGTGGACGCGCCCGCCTCTCGAGCCACGGAGATCAGCGGCCTCCCGATCTTCTCCAGGCGATCCGAAACGGGGATCTTCGAGCCCCACAGGACGTAGACCAGCTTCTCCATCGCATCCCGCTCCCGACCCCGTCCGCTGCGACGGGCTCTGCTCTCCCTGGACCGGAGCCTCCGGCCGGGGCCGCCGACCCGAGCCCTCGAGCGCGTGGCTCGTCTCGGGCCTCGAGAAAGAGAGGGAGATCCCTGGACGAAAAAATCCTCCGGAACAGACCGAAGTCCCGAGGCGGCTACGACATCCGCGTTCCGGAGGGCGGCAGCGTTGGGAACCTGCGTCCCACGCAGCACCTAGCGTATCGACGAACGGTTCAGCGTTGCTAGGACGCCACCACCTCACTCGTCGTAGTGCTACGTTGGTCCATTCTCACCTCCCAAAGTCGGCATGGAATAGGTCGGACAGGAAACCCAAAGTCCCTGTCAGGTTCCCGGGCTCAGGTGGTCGCCGTCACCGCCCCTCCGGGCCGCTCCCACGAGCCATCCCCCATGAATGACCCGCGGAGAACTCGGGGATGAGTGAGTCCCCTTGCCGGAAATCTATCGGACGGAGGGCTTCGAGGCTACAGGCCGTCCCCGCCCTCGCGAGCCGCTCCGCCTCGCTCCGACGGGTGGGCGGGCCGCGGCGCGACGAGATCGGTCGCCCGGGGGTGCCCTTCGGACCCATGGGTCGGCTAAGCTCCCCGCCGGAGAGAGTCTGATGCCCGCGTCCCGAAATGACCCGACTACGGCGACCTTGCTGGTGAGCTGCGAGGATCGCCCCGGCCTCGTGGCGGCGCTCTCCCAGCTGCTCTTCGCCCTCGGGCTGAACATCCTCGACGCCGATCAGCACACGGACCCGATCGCCGGCAAGTTCTTCCAGCGCATCCGGTTCGACCTCTCCGTGCGCGAGGGCGAGGCCGTGATCGACGAGAAGACGCTGCGCGGGGCGGTCCGCGAGGTCGCCGATCGGTACGGGATGAGCTGGAGCCTGCGTCTCGATCGCGATCCGCAGCGCGTCGCGATCTTCGTGTCGAAGACGGACCACTGTCTCTACGACCTGCTGCTGCGACACCGCTCCGGCGAGATCGCATGCGAGATCCCGCTGATCCTGAGCAACCACGAGGATCTCGAGCCCATCGCGCGCCACTTCGGCATCGACTACCAAGTCTTCCCGATCACTCCGGAGACCAAGGAGTCCCAGGAGGCGCGCGAGATCGAGCTGCTGCGCGAGCACGGGATCGATCTGGTCGTGATGGCGCGCTACATGCAGATCCTGAGCGCGCGGATGATCGAGGCCTTCCCGATGCGGATCATCAACATCCATCACTCGTTCCTGCCCGCCTCCCAGGGCGGACGCCCCTATCACCAGGCCTACGGACGCGGCGTGAAGCGGATCGG
>CAYXLY010000057.1:0-14307 GCA_964466005.1 uncultured Spirochaetaceae bacterium
GATGGGGCCGGGATTGGCTGCCCCGCACCACTCCTCGGTCGTGCCGGCGGCGATGTCGGTGCTCCAGACGGTCTGGGCGCTCGAAGTGCCCGCTAATCCGACGAGGCACCCGACCGCGGCCAGGATCGAAAGGATTCTGCTCTGCATGATGAGTCTCCTGAAATTCCACGTTTGGAAGGACTGCCGCCCGCGGCACGCGCCGGTTGGACGACGCGCGGATCCTACGCAGGGCCCGTGGAGGACCGGACTCGGCACGGTGGAGATTGAGCGACGGCGGGAGATCGCCTCGTCACTCGCCCCGCGAAGCCGAGCCCCGCGGGCATGATCGAGAAAGTCATTTCGAATCGGCTGCATTCGCGAGGACTTGCCGGAGATCTGCGCTCTTCACCCGGGCCTCCGAACCGATCTCGTCACCCTCTCGTCACGCGAGGCGTCACGCACGCCGAGCCGCTTCGATACGGAACGAGTCTTCTGTCCCGGAACGGGACACTAGAACTCCAGCGTATACCGGAGGGAGAAGGCGTAGTCGCGCCCGATCTTGAAGGAGCGCTCGCGGATGTCGTTCAGGGTCTGCTGCTGGTCGAAGATGATCTTGCGGGTCGTGTCGGTCAGGTTCCTGATGGTGGCGCCGAGCGCCCAGGTCCCGGGCATGCCGGGCACGTCGAACTCCTGCCGCATGACGAGATCGAGCTGATAGAACTCGTCGACGTAGCGGTCGAGCGCGAACTGGACGACCTCGTTGTTGGCATTCAGGGCGACCGAGCCCGCCGTGTCGAGGACCTCGCTGATCGCGAAGTAGGCCAGGGTGATCCGGGTTCCCCAGTCGGGATGGTCGAAGGAGACGTCCGCGTTCGCGATCCACTCCGGCTGGCCGAAGAGGCGGCGCTTGCGGTCGAGCCCCTGAAATCGCCTCGCCTCCTCTTCCGCCGCGAAGAAGATGTCGGTCCGGTCGATCTCGGCCTGGGAACGCTCGACCTCGGCCTCGATCCAGGTGTAGTTGCCCCCCAGCGAGAAATAATCCATGAACTCCGACGCCGGGCCGAGCAGACCGCCCAGTCCGAGATGGAAACGCCCTTCCACCTCGAAGCCCGTCAGGTCCGCTCCGTTCGTGTTGTTGAAGGGCACGCGGAAGTTGGACGGCACGCTCTCGTCCTGGACGAGCGCGTCTCGCAGCACGATCACCTCGATCGGGTCCTCGATCGTCTTCGTGAAGAAGCTCGCGGCGACGAGATCGCCCAGCTCGCCCCAGACGTACTCGACGCGGACGTCCCAGCTCTCGACGTCCGACAGCCCCAGCTGGGGATTGCCGAGGATCAGGTCGTCGGTCCCGGGCTCCGTCGTCACGTAGTAGCCGAGCTCCCGGAAGGAAGGCCGGGCCACCGTCCGGGAGTAGCCCGCCCGGATGGTCAGGCCCTCCAATGAAACGTCGTCGAGGAAACCGAGGCCCGGAATCGCTCCGAGTTCGAAGCTCGGCCGATAGGCGATCCCGGCCGAGGGCAGCACGCGCTGTTCGTCGATCTTTCCATTGATGCAGGACTCGATTTCATCACGCGTCACGCGGTCGACGATGCCGGTCGCTGGATCGATCGGAACCTCCACGCCGATGATCTGATCGTTGAAAGACACGTCCGCCGGCACCTCCGTCACTCCCTCGCTGGGAATGGCAGGATTGTCCAATCGATCACAGAAGAGATACTTGGACGGCGAGATCGCAGGGGAGCCATCCACGACCGCGCCGGTGAAGGCGTCGTTCGTGACCTCGATCTGGAGATCCTCGAGACGTACGCTCGCCAGCAGGTCGAGGTCGTCCCAGAGGGTCACCTTTCCTCCGAAGTGCATGGCGCTGATCTCTCGGCTGAGGTTCACTTCCGCCGGAACGAAGGAGCTCCGACCCGATTCGCTTCGTCCGAAATCCGCGTTCGAGAAGATGGCGGCTCCCACCTGCCTCGCCGAAGCTCCGGTGAGAGCGGAGCGCTGAGGTCCCGGAAAGCGCGGGATCACGGCGAAGGTCGACTCTACGTCCCGTTCGGAGTCCTCGTACCAGAGTCCGGCCTGGACGCTCAAGTCGAGCTCAGTGGAGAGTTCGCGCTCGTATTCGACGTCCAACCGGCCGAAGTACTGAGTCTCCTCGATCTGGTTCCGGTTGAATTCGACGCCCCGGTTGTTGACGGCGAAGACGCCGGGACGGAGTTGGTCCACCGTCGTTGGCAGGCTCGCCGGAACCTGGGCGACCGGATCGTCGGGCTCGAAGAAGACCCGGGCGGCCAGAGCCGATTGCGTCTGAGTGGCGCGGGCGTAGTTGAAGGCCCAGTCGCTGCTGAACCCCTCGAGCAGCTCCGGATCGTGCTCGCCATTGAGCTGGAGTACCGTCAGGTCTCGCTCGTTCGAAAACGACCGATGTTCGTCCAGGACGGTGAAGAAGGCGATTCCATCGGCCGGGTCCTGCTCCTCGCGCAGCTGTGCGAGCGGTGAATCGAAGGTCGCGACTACGTCCACGAGGTCCTCGGGACCGATCTCCAGGATGTTTCCCGAGAGCAGGGGTCCGTAGTCGAAGCCAGGAAAGAAGCCGGTCTCCCGGCGCTCGCTGATCTCGTTGTCGGCCTTCACGTAGAAGAACGAGGCGTCGATCTTGTGGTTGCCCTCGCGATCGAGGTCGAAGCCGCCCGCCGCGAAGGTCGTGAGCTGTCGACTCTCCTCGCTCTGGGTGAAGTCGAAGCGACCGCGGGAGAGCGAGAGCTCGCCGAGCGCCAGGTCGCCGTTGCGCTGGAACCGTCCCCTACGCGACCGGGACCGTGCGGGCTCGCGACTCTCCTGAAGCCCCTCTGCCGTCTCGAGGTCGATCTCCCGATTGAAGACCGCCTTGAAGCGGACCTCCCGCCCCCAGAGCTCGTCGCGGCCGCCGATCGAGCCCCCGAACTCGTTCTCGATGACGTCCACCGGGTCCTCGCTCACCGACACGGGGTTGCGGGCGTCGAAGCGTAGGAAGCGATCGAAGGCGCGCTCGTTGAAGCCTCCGCCGACGCGCAGACTCAGCTGCTTCTCCTCGGGATAGACGTGGGTGAGGATGTCGATCGAGCCGCCGGAGGAGTTGCTGGGGCTCGATCCGATGAAGGTCTTCGCGATCGAGAGATCACCCACGATCTCCGAGGGGAAGAGGTCGAGCTGGACGGATTGACGGTCGGGGTCGGGGCTCGGGACGGGGGCACCGTTGTAGAGCGTCGAGGAGTAGCGATCCTCGAGCCCGCGGATGATCGCGAACTGTCCCTCGACGATGTTCACGCCCGCTACCCGCTTGAGTGCATCGGCGACGTCGCTCGCCGCGAACTTCGACAGGTCTTCGGCGGAGAGCAGGTTCAGCATCTGATCGGACTCGAGCCGCAGCTCGAGGTTGTTCATCATCTCGCCGATCACCGCGGCCTCGACGACGAAGGCGTCGAGCTCCAGCACGTCGCCGGAGGTCTCGGCCGCCCGCGGCGGCATCGGAAAGTCGGCGACGTTGTCCTGACCCGCGACGACCTCGAAGTCGGTCAGGGACGAGGCGCGATAGCCGGACTTGATGAAGCTCAGCGTGTAGGTCCCGGCGGGCACGGCGCCGAACTCGTAGTCGCCCGCCGGACCGGTCGTGGCGACCTCCTGACGCGGCTCGCTGCCGTCTCCGGGGTCGGGAAACGCGAGGATGATCGTGGCGTTCTGGAGGGGGGCCCCGCTCTGCCCGTCGAAGACCCGTCCGGAGATCGTCCCGGACTCGGGCCCGGCCTGCTGCGCGCCCGCGACGCCGGCTCCCGCCAGCAGGATCACGCCGACGCCGAACGCCAGGAGAAGGACCCGAAGGCCGATCCAGTCGAGACGGCTCGGCAGTGCCCGCACGTCGCTTCGGGGAGTCATGATTCGCTGGATCCAACCTGCGTCCTGGGCCCGGGGCCCATTCGGTTTCTCCGGGGTCGAAGCGCTCTCGCGCCTCGGCTCCGGTCCCTTCGCGGCCGCCGACTACCGGCGGGTCGCCTGCTCGACTCGCGCCAGGAAGCGCTCGACGCGCGGCTCACTCCGGATCCGCAGCGCCTGGCGCAGCAGATTCGCGGCCTCGTCGTACTGCTTCGAGGCCACCCGGAACTGGGCCTGCTCGACGAGCGCGTCGTACTCGTAGGCCTCGAGATTCGAAGCGCGCTCGAGGAGCAGGAGCGCCTTCTGGTCGTTGCCCTGATCGCGGTGATAGCGGGCGAGCTCGAGCAGGGCGTCGCCTCGCGTCCCGTCGCGCGTGACGATCTTCTCGAGGAGGGCGGCGCCCTCCTTCTCGCGTCCCTGCGCCCGGGCGACCTTGGCCTTCAGGGTCATCAGCTCGAGCTCGTCCCGGGTCTCGAGATCCTTCGCATAGCGTCGATCGATCGAGGCGATCAGCTCGGCGGCCTGACCGTAGGCCTGAGAGCGGAAGAGGAGCTCGGCCGCGCGATGGGCCGCCTGATAGCGGGCTCCTCCATCATCGCTGCGGATCAGCTCGAGGTAGGCGTCCTTCGCGAGATCCGTGATCCCCTGGCTCATGTAGATGTCGCCCAGGAGACTCAGGCTCGACGCGTCCGCGGCGCCCAGCATCCGGACCGCCTCGAGGTTCACCGCGGCCGCCATCGGCTGCTCGAGGCCCAGATAGGCGTTGGCCTGCAGCTTCCAGGCGCTCGCGTCCTCGGGATGCTTCTCGAGGAAGGCCGCGAAGAGCGCGGCCGCCTCTTCGTGCTTCTGCTGGGAGAGCAGGGAGCGCGCCAGCCCCAGCTGCCAATCCTTCGATTCGGGCTGCTGGAGCACGGCCGTTCGATAGGCCTGCTCGGCGGCCAGCGGGTTCTCCTCGTTGATGTAGCAGTAGCCCAGGAGCCCGTAGGTCCGGCCGTCGCGATCCCCGAGCTCGATCGCCCTCGTGAGGTGCTCGATCGCCCCCTCGTAGACGTTCATCTGTACCATCAGCAGGCCCAGGTTCTTGTGGGCCCTGCGAAAGTCCGGGAACTTGCCCAGCGCCAGCTCGTAGCTCTCCACCGCCTGGGCCGTGTCGCCGTTCTGGAAGCGGAGGTTGGCGAGGATGAAGTCGAGCGCGGCGCTGCTCGCTTCCCCGGTGGTCTGCTCGAGCATGGCGGCCGCGGCCCGCGGGTTCACCTGCATCAGGTCGATGACCTCGCGGAGGATCTCGAGCTCGGAGGGCTTGATGTCGGGCTCCGCTCCCGAGAGGAAGCCGTAGCTGCCGAGGAAGCTCTTCTGCCATTCCGGATCACGAACGATCGACGAGCCGCTCCAAGGCTCGAACTGGGCCGTGGCGCTCGAGGCCACCAGGGCGAGGGCGGCGGCGATCGCGATCGCGGGGAGGATTCGTCGATTCATGGTTCGGTTTCCTGGCTCCTGGGGGCTAGCCGCCGATCTTGATCGGGATCGGGAGGCGGGCCTGGGCGCGGACGGGCTTGCCGTTCTGGGTGGGGGGCGAGAAGGACCACTTCTCGACCTGACTCGCGACGATCTCCTCGAACTCCGGGAGATCCGACGACTCGACGCGCGCCTCGATCACGCGCCCCTCCTCGTCGAGCTTGATGAGGAGGATCACGCGACCGTTCACGGCCTTGCGCTTGAGTCGCCGCGGGAAATCGAGCGTCGATCCCGGCATCGGACGGGGCGTCTGGTCGAGATCGGAGAAGTCGACGAAGTCGGCCGTCCCGAGCGAGCTCGCGGTCGTCGCGATCGCGGGCATCGCGAAGTCCCCCGCGAGCGACCCGCCCGTCCCCGGGTTGAGGGCGATGTCGAGCTGCGCGAGCGAGAGCTGGGGCGGCTCCGCCTCGAGCTCCGGCGGCGGCTCCTCCTCGGGCGGCGGTGGCGGCGGCTCCTCCTCGAGCTGCTCGATCTCGGGCGGCGTGTAGGCGACCAGCTGCTCGACCAGATCCTTCTTCGGCACGACCACCTCGCCGAGCATCTGCGCCAGCGCCATCAGGACGAAGAGCAGCAGCGCGAAGCCGCTCCCCAGCAGGATGCTGACGGGGAGCTCCGTCCGGGGCGTCGGAAGCTTGAAGGTCTGGTTCGCCATGGACTCGTCAGTCGTTCCGCGTCGAGATGCTGATCTTCTTGGCGCCGGCGTTCTTGACCTCGCTCCAGACGTCGGAGAAGACGCCGTGCTCGGCGCGCGAGTCCGCCTGGATGATCACCGGCAGCTCGTCCTTGTTCAGCATCTGCCGGACGCGCGCGCCCACGCCGGCGATCCCGAGCTCCTTGCCGCCGTAGACCACGCGGTTGTCGGCGGTGACCGCGATGATGATGCTGTTCTTCTCGAGGTCCGTGTCCACGGTCGCGTCCGGCTTGAAGATCTCGACGCCCGGCTCCTCGATGAACACGGTCGTCACGATGAAGAAGATCAGCAGGATGAAGATGCAGTCGATCATCGGCGAGAGATTGATCTCGGTCCTGGCGTCGGGCTCTGCGCTGATGCTGCGTCGGGGCATCTAGTTCACCGTGCTGAAGCTGAGCATGTCTGCGCCGGCGCGTTTCGCCGCGTCCCAGACGCTCACGAAGACCGCGTGCGTCGACTTCTCGTGGACCCGGATCACGACGGGCGTCTCGGGATCCGAGAGGCCCGCCTTCACCTTCGTGGAGACGTCGGCCAGCGAGACCTCCCGACCGCCGAGGAGCACCTGGTTCTGCGGCGTGATCTCGAGAACGACCTTCTCCTTGTCCTCCGCGGCCGACACCGCCGCCGCGTCGGGCTTGTTCACCTGGATGCCCTGCTCCTCGACGAAGACCGTCGTCACGATGAAGAAGATCAGCAGGATGAAGATGCAGTCGATCATCGGCGACAGGTTGATCTCGGTCTCCTCGTCCTCGCTCAGCACGCTGCGTCGAGCCATCTCTTCTCCCTCTCCCTTCTCCGGCCTCTCCGGCCTCGCTCCGCTCGCGGACTCAATCGAGCTTCAGATGGCTGAGCGTCAGGCTCTCGAGCCGCGCGATCTTCGCCTCGAGACCGTGGCGCTGGCGCTGGATGATCATCACGATGAAGAGCCCCGGCAGGGCGATCGTGAGTCCCGTCTGCGTGGTGACGAGCGCCTCGGAGATGCCCGCCGCCACCACGCCCGCCGTCTCCGCTCCCCCGCTCGTCGAGATCCCGAAGAAGGTCTGGAGCATTCCGAGCACCGTCCCGAGCAGTCCCATCAGCGGCGCCGCGGCGACCAGCGTGCTCACGAAGACCGTGCGCCGGTCGATCAACGTCACGAGCGCGAGCCGGATCTCGTCGAAGCGGTTCCGGATCTGCTCCGCGCTCGTCACGTTCCGCTGCGTGTACTCGATGATCTCCTTCACGCGTCCCTCCGCCGCGCTCGGGTCGCGCACCCAATCCCACCAGTGCATCTCGGTCGCGGAGCGGAGGTTCGTCCTGCGGACATACATCACGAGCTGGAAGGCCTGCGCATAGAGCAGCACCGCCAGCCCGAAGAGCGGGATCATGACCCACCCTCCGCTCTTCCAGATCTGCAGGATCTCGCCCACGCGGGCCTCCTCTCGTTGCGGCTCGTCGCGACGCGACGACCGGGCTTCGACGACCGCATCGCATCGATCGGCCCCTGCTGCGATGAAGCCGGAGCGATCCCCCGTTCGAGCCGTCCCGTGATCCCGTCCCGATGGACCTAGGACTGGATCCGATTGCCGCCGTTGCCCCTCAAGACGTCGATCCCGTTCACGAAGGCGACCGAGAGCTCCTCGAGCAGCCCGAGCTTTCGCTTCGCCATGCGCGAGAGCGCGCCATGGAGGATCAACGTCGGAATCGCCACGACCAGCCCGAGCGCCGTCGTCATGAGCGCCTCGGAGATGCCCGAGGAGAGGCTCTTGGCGTCGCCCGTTCCGAAGATCGTGATCAGCTGGAACGTGTTGATCATGCCGATCACCGTGCCGAGCAGGCCGAGCAGGGGAGCGGCCGCGGCGGTGATCGCGAGGAAGGGCAGGAAGCGCTCGAGCGTCGGGCGAACGCGCAGGATCTTCTCGAAGAGAAGCTCCTCGAGGACGCCGCGGCTCTCGGTGGCGTGCTGGACGCCGGTCTGCAACATGTCCCCGGCCACGCCCTGAACCTGGCTCGCCCGCTTGGCCGCGGCCTCCCGGCTGCCCTGCTCGAGGTCGTCGAGGATCTCGTCGACCGCCTCAGGTCGGGCGACGGGGAAGCCGAGGATCTCGATCGCCTTGAAGAGCGTCAGCAGCAGGGCGGATGCGCCCAGCGCGAGGATCACGTAGCCGACGACGCCGCCATCCGCGATGTACTGGCCGACGGTCTTGCGAGCCTTCTCGATCTTGAGCGCCTTGCCGAGGGTCGGATCGAGCGGCAGCTCGCCCTGTCCCGTGCTGGCGAGCTTCGCGAAGGAGGATCCGAGGCCGGCGGGCAGCGGGACCACGACCGGGTCCGCGGCGTTGAGTCGGCTCTCGACCAGGCCGCTCACCGTGCCGTCCTGCGAGACGTAGAAGACCGTGGGCCCGAGCGCGAGGAAGCTGCCCTCGGTCAGCACGCCCTCCGGACTCAAGGCCTCGCCCCGGAAGATCTCGCCGCCGATCTGCTCGCGCAATCGCTCGAGTGCCGCTCGCACGACGGCGAGGCGAGTCGCCCGCCGCCCCTCGGCGTCGAGGTTCACGTTCTTCTCGGAGAGCTTCGCCGCCGCCGTCAGCTCCTCGTAGCGCGGCAGCTCGGCGATGTGCAGCCGCCCCTCGAAGTCGCGCACGAACTCGTTCAGACGGCTCTTCACGAACTCGTTCTGCTCGGCCAGGGAGGCGACCTGCTTGCGAAGCGTCGTGAGGTCGATGGTGCTCGCGTCCTGGACCTTCAGGAGTCGGGCTCGGTCCTGGCGGAGACGGGCGACCTGGTCCTCCAACGTGGCCACCGCCTTGGACAGTGGCAGCTTCTCCCGGGCGATGCGGTCGCGCTCTCGAGAGAGGGCCTGCAGGGCCGACTCGAGCTTCGCGTCGAGCGCACGCTGGCTGGACTCGAAGCCGGCCGTCGCCTCCGGCTCGCTCTGCGCGGAGGCCGGCAGGGACGAGGCGAGCATCGTGGCCATCGCCAGGCAGACCGCCAGGCAGAGGGTCGGGATCGGGGATCGGGCCGGGGTTGCCATGGAGAGGAGTCCCTCGACGTCACGCGGCGCGCAGCCGCGGAATCGATTTCGAAGCGCTCGCGAGCGGGGCAAGTGGGTGATCACCGGATCTCGACCGGCATGGGCACGAAGGAGATCGTGTCGACGTTGCCCTCGTAGATGTCCAGCAGCAGCGCGGCCTCGTCGGTCAGCCCGGCATCGTCGGTGAACTGCCAGCCCGACTCGCTCGGCCGGGCGATGCCCGCGGTCTCGCCCTGGGCATCGACGTAGACGGCCTGGCCGAGGCCCCAGTAGAGCGTGCGCACCTGGACCTTCTTCTGGTCGCCGCCGATGGCGCGGGTCTCGCCGACGAAGGTCGCCGTGCCGTTGAACTTCTCCGCCTGGGCGAGCACGCCCAGCACGTTCATGAGCCGCTGACCGAGCGGAACCCGCGTCCGCTCCGGATCCTCGGGAATCTGGACGAGCAGCAGCTCGAGACGATCCTGAAGCGGCTCGGGCAGGCGTGGAGCGAGGGCCAGGACCTGCTCCTCGAGCACACGGATCTCGTCCTCGAGCGCGCGCGCCGCACGCTGGTACTCGCCGCGCTCGAGCAGGAGGTCGCGGCGCTCTTCATTCGTATCCGAGCTCGTCTCTTCGTACTCGCGGATCTCGGCCCGGAGCGCATCGCGCTCCTGGGCGAGGAGCTTCCGAGTCGCCTCGAGGTACTGGCGATCCACCAGCCACTCCGAACGCTCCTTCGAGAGCAGCTGATTCGCCTCCACCCACTTCTCCATCTTCGCGCGGTAGTCGGAGACCCGACTCTCGGCGACCGCCGACTCCGCCCGAAGCAGCGTCGACGAGGCTCCGAGGAGCAGCAGGAAGACAGGGAACGAGAGGCGGAGGGACACGGAGAATGCGGGAAGTCGGCGCCGGCGATGGCTCATGGCGGTCTCGCTGCTAGGGGGTTGCGCTCGTCGCGAGCCCCATGTGTACCAAGCCGATCCATGGGGATCTGCGGGGCGACGTGCATCCTCATGAATTTGTCACCGTTTCGTGGCTTTCCCGACAGCTGCGACGAGGGCGCTTCACGCCTCCCGTTCGCGGCAGAAGGCTTCGAACGCCATCCACACGCCGCCGGGAACGCGAAGAGAGACGATCGCGCAAGGGGAAGGGCTCCATTATTGAGGGAATCCTCGCCACATCGTCACGGTTCTGTGACGCGAGCATGCTTCCCTGCGGGCATCGAGAGCGATGCCGAATCCATGACACCCGCCCAACTCGTCCTGCTGGTCGACCCCGACCCCGAGAGCCTCGAAGCCCTCGAGAAGGGGTTGCAGGGATCCCATCTGCAGCTGATCACGGCGGGCTCCGTCGCCTCGGCCCTCGAGCTGGCGGAGAGCCAGCCTCCGCGTCTCGTCGTCAGCGAGCTCGTGCTGCCCGATGGCTCGGGCTTCGCGCTCTGTCGTCGCCTGCGGGAGAGCGGACGCTGCGCCCATGTCCCGATCCTGCTCGTCAGCCACTGGTCGCTCGAGGCGGACCGCATCCTCGCCTTCGAGTGCGGCTCGGACGACTTCCTGGCCAAGCCCTTCTTCGCGCGCGAGCTCGCCTCCCGGGTGCGCGCCGTGCTTCGACGGAGCATCCAGCGACATCCCGAAGAGACGTCCGGCCGGACCGGCGCCTCGGATCCGGTCGCGATCGATCTCGACCACGACGAGGTCTTCGTCGCCGGCTCGCGGGTCGCCCTCACGCCGCGCGAGTTCGCCCTGCTCGCCGCGCTGGTGCGCCGCCGGGGACGCGTCCTCACGCGGCAGGAGCTGATCGAGCAGGCCTGGGGGGATGGCGAGATCCCGAGCGCCCGGAGCGTCGATGCCCACGTGAAGAGCCTCCGACGCAAGCTCGGCGAGGCCCGGGAAGCCATCGAGACCGTGCGCGGACTGGGCTACCGCTTCTCCGAGACGCTCGGCTCGTCCCTGGGCGGTCGCTGAGCCCCGACCCCACCGACGCGCCCGGATCGCGCCCGGATCGCGCCCGGATCACCCTCGAATCGCGCATGGACCGCGCCTGGCCGGTGGCCGAGCCGACCCCGGGCCGGTGACAAGAGCCTTGCGATTCGGGACCATGCGGCCCCCATGGCTCTCACCTGCGGCATCGTCGGCCTTCCCAACGTCGGGAAGAGCACGCTCTTCAACGCGCTCACGGCAGCGGGCATCCAGGCGGAGAACTATCCGTTCTGCACGATCGAGCCCAACACGGGCGTCGTCATCGTGCCGGATCCCCGCCTCGACTCCCTCCAGGCGCTGATCCACTCGCAGTCGGTGGTGCCGACGACGGTGGAGTTCGTCGACATCGCAGGGCTCGTGAAGGGGGCCTCCCAGGGCGAGGGGCTCGGCAACCAGTTCCTCGGCAACATCCGCGAGACGACCGCGATCGTCCATGTCGTGCGCTGCTTCGAGGACGAGAACGTCGTCCACGTCGACGGCCATCCCGATCCGGTCCGCGACGTCGAGACGATCGAGGTCGAGCTCGGACTCGCCGACCTCGAGACCGTCGAGAAGCGGATCGATCGCGTACGCCGGGTGGCGAAGTCCGGCGACAAGCAGGCCCGGGCGGAGCTCGAGCTCTTCGAGGCCCTGAGGGATCATCTCTCCGAGGGCCGTCCGGCCCGCAGCTTTCCCGTGCCCGAAGCTCTCGGCCCGGCCGTCCGCGAGGCGCATCTGCTCACGGCGAAGCCCGTGCTCTACGTCGCCAACGTCGACGAGGCGAGCCTGGCCGAAGGCAACCGCTACAGCGAGGCCCTCGAGGCCCATTGCGCGGCTCAGCAGGCCGCGCTCGAAGGCACAGGGCGGTCGGACGGCGCGCGCCCCGCCGAGGTCGTGCGCATCTGCGGCAAGGTCGAGGCCGAGCTCTCGGAGCTCGAGGAGGAGGACAAGCGCGAGTTCCTGGCCGATCTCGGTCTGGAGGAGCCGGGACTCCACCGTCTGATCCGCGCCGCCTACTCGCTGCTCGACCTCGTGACCTTCTTCACCGCCGGTCCGAAGGAGATCCGCGCCTGGACCGTTCGACGCGGCACCTCGGCGCCGCGGGCCGCAGGCGAGATCCACTCGGACTTCGAGAAGCATTTCATCCGAGCCGAGGTGATTCCCTTCGATCGCTACGTCGAGCTCGGTGGCGAATCTGCCGCCAAGGCGAAGGGCGTCATGCAGGTCGAGGGCAAGGAGTACGTAGTGAAGGACGGAGACGTCGTCTATTTCCGGACGAGCGCCTGATGGCGGGTCGCATCGGCAGGCAGATGACCCCCGCGGAGGTCCTCGCGACCCAGTTCGGCGGTCCCGACGACGGCGTCTTCACCGACGGCTCGGCGGACCCGAACCCCGGGCCGGGCGGCTGGGGCTGGGTCTGGGTCGAGAAGGGGGAGATCCTCGCCCAGGGTCACGGCCGCGACCCCGACACGACGAACAACCGCATGGAGCTCACCGCCCTGATCGAGGCCTACAAGGCGCTGCCCACGGATCGCGCGGTCGTCGTCTACTCGGACAGCGATCTCTGCGTGAAGACGATCAACGAGTGGGCCGCGGGCTGGGAGCGGCGCGGCTGGAAGCGCAAGTCCGGGCCGGTGAAGAATCTCGACCTCGTGAAGGAGCTCCACGCTCTCGCCCGCTCCCATCCCCGCGCCGAGCTTCGATGGATCCGGGCGCACGAGGGGACCCGCTGGAACGAGTACGCCGACGCTCTGGCGGCGCTCGACGCCTGAGCTCCGCAGCCCGCGCGGCGAGCGCGCACCGCCGTCCCGGTCCTCAGCGCCGGGTCGCGGGATCGGGAGCGACCGGCGCGAAGACGGCCGCCCCCGCCGAGAAGGTCGTCCCGAAGGTCTGGACCAGGCTCAGGACCTGGGACATGCCGGACCGGACGAGCTCGGGCGTGAGCGACGAGAGGGGATGGAGGAAGGTCGCGAACACGACGTCTTCCGAGAGCGCATAGCGGGCGTCGAGCGTCGTGTGGAAGTTGGCCTGGAGCAGGACCGGGATGATGCGGGGGTCGAGGGAGCTCGCCCGTGCGATCGGCGCGACGAAGCGCATGCGGTCGCTCGCGGAGTCGCTGATGCAGTAGAGCTTGATGCCGTCGACCACGGTCTCGATCGCGCCGGGCGGACCCGTGATCGCCTCCACCTCGTCGGCGAAGAGCATCTCGAGGCGCGCCTGCTCCATCGGCCGCGAGTCCCGAGCCGATTCCCCGGGCCCCTCCTCGGAAGACGGCGAGGAGCGCAGACGCGCACAGCCCGTCTGCGCCCCCAGGAATGCCAGGATCAGGAGCAGCCCGAGGAGCGCTCGGAGTCTCATCTTCGGGAGGCCGCCTGCTTGCCGCCGGGCGCATCGCGCGCCGGGGGGATCGCGGTCTTGCCGAGCTTCGCGATGCGCCGGAACTCCCGCGCCGTGATCGGGACGACGGAGAGCCGACTGCGACGGACCAGCGCGATCTCCTCGAGCTGCGGGTCCGACTTGATCGTGGCGAGGGAGACGGGCTCGGCGAACGGGGCGCGCGGAGCCAGGTCGACGACCACCCAGCGGTCGTCGTCGGCGGTCGGATCGGGACGGGCCTCGCCGACGATCTCCGCGATGCCGACGACCTCCTTGCCTTCGTTCGAATGATAGTAGAGGGCCAGGTCGCCCCGCTTCATGGCGGCGAGATTGTTGCGGGCCTCGTAGTTCCGGACGCCGTCCCAATCCGTCTCGCCGTCCCGAACGAGATCGTCCCACGCGTACTTGTAGGGCTCGGACTTCACGAGCCAGTACCCGCGCGCCATGCCACCTCCTCCCGACCGCGCGATCGCCTAACGCAGGTCTTCCGGTGTTCGCTTCGCCATCGCCGCGTAGGCCGCCTGAACCGCGATCGGACGCGTGAGGAAGCGACTCGCGACGTTCGTGCGGATCCAGTCGCCCCAGCCCACGATGACCGAGGGCTGCCGACCCAGGGCCTCGAGACCGCGTCGCGCCACCTCTTCCGGCCGCTGCCCGGGATGCGGGATCTCGCCGGCCCGCTCCTGGAACTCGCTCTCGGTCGGCCCCGGCTCGAGCACGGCGACGTCGATGTTGCTCGCGCGCAGCTCCGCCCAGAGAGCCTCGCCCAGGAAGAGCTCGAAGGCCTTGGTGGCGGAATGGACGGCGTGCAGCGGAATCGGCAGGTGGCCGGCGATCGAGCCCGTCAGCAGGATCGCCCCCCGACCCCGCTCGCGCATGCCCTGGACGAAGGC
>CAYXLY010000058.1:0-14118 GCA_964466005.1 uncultured Spirochaetaceae bacterium
AATGTGGACGCAGGGCCATCCGAGATCCTTCGCCACGAGCTTCCACGTCTCGGGGAGATAGCCGAGCTCCGTCGCCATGGCCGTGCGGATCGCTTCGGGGCCCGAATGCTCTTCCAGGAAGCTCCGCGCGATGCTGCGAAGCTCCTCCTGCTCCTCACTGAATCGGAAATCCATGGCTCAGCTTCCGTATACCTTCTGGGGCGTCGGGGCCTTCGAGACCAGCTCGATCACCTTCGCGCCGATCTCGTCGGGGGCCCATTTCGCACCCTTGTCGTAGGTCGGCCCGTCGCGCCAGCCGTCCGAGACCCCGATCAGCCCTCCCTTGACCTCGAAGACGCGGCCGCTCACCTCGCGGGATTGCGCGCTTCCGAGCCAGACGACGAGGGGGGACACGTTCCCGGGGTCGTTCTCGTCGAAGGTGCCTTCCGCGGGAGGCGCCATGTCCGTGAAGATCGCCTCGGTCATGCGCGTGCGCGCCGCCGGCGCGATCGCGTTGGCGGTCACGCCATAGCGCCCGAGCTCGGCCGCCTGGACGAGCGTGAGCGTCGCGATGCCGCCCTTGGCGGCGGAGTAGGTGGCCTGGCCGACGCTCCCCTGGAGGCCCGCCCCCGAGCTCGTGTTGATGATCCGGGCGTCGACCGCCTCGCCGGCCTTGGACAGGCTCCGCCAATGCTCGCAAGCATGTCGGGTCACGCAGAAATGGCCCTTCAGATGGACGTTGATCACGGCATCCCACTCCTCCTCGGAGGTCGAGACGAACATGCGGTCCCGGAGGAAGCCGGCGTTGTTCACGACGACGTCGAGGCGGCCGAAGGTGTCGATCGCCTGCTCCACCATCCGCTTCGCCGCGTCGAAGTCGGACACGCTGTCGGTGTTGGCGACGGCCTCCCCGCCCCGGGCACGGATCTCCTGGACGACCTGCTCGGCGGGACCCGCAGAGCCGCCTTCGCCGCTGTTGGAGACTCCGAGATCGTTCACCACGACCCGCGCTCCCTCGTCCGCGAAGGCCAACGCGTGCTCCCGACCGAGGCCGCCGCCCGCTCCGGTGACGATGACGACACGTCCGTCACAGATGCCCATACAAGCTCCTTTCCTTCCTGCGTTCCATCATCGACCCGGCGATCTTCCCGCCTCGGGTCGGCTCGAGCCCCTCCGGGCGCTGCTCCGGCTTGCGCTTCGCCTCTGGCCACTCCGGCTCGAGCCGCTCCGGCTTGCGCTTCGGGTTACCCTGCGCTCCGGCTTGCGTTCCGGCTTGCGTTCCGGCTTGCGTTAGAGGCGCTCGAGGATCGTGACGTTCGCCTGACCGCCGCCTTCGCACATGGTCTGCAGGCCGTAGCGGCCTCCGGTGCGCTCGAGCTCGTTCAGGAGGGTCGTCATGAGCCGCGTGCCGGTCGCGCCGATCGGATGGCCGAGCGCCATGGCGCCGCCGTTCACGTTCACCTTGGACATGTCCCAGTCGAGCTCCTTCTGCCAGGCGGCCACGACCGACGCGAAGGCCTCGTTGATCTCGACGAGGTCGATGTCCTCCTTCTTCATGCCCGCCTTCTCGAGGGCATGTCGAGTGGCCGGGATGGGCGCGCTCAGCATGAAGATCGGATCATCCGCTCGGACCGAGAGATGATGGATGCGCGCTCGAGGCTCGAGGCCATGCTCGGCGACGGCGCGCTCCGAAGCGATGAGCATCGCCGACGCGCCATCCGAGATCTGGCTGGCGAGAGCGGCGGTGAGGCGCCCCCCTTCCATCAGCACGTTCAGGCTCTGGAGCTTCTCCCGGGTCGAGCTGCGCATGCCCTCGTCGTGCTCGACGCCGGCGATCGGGACGATCTCGTTCGCGAAGCGGCCTTCCTCCGTCGCCCGGATCGCCCGCGCGTGGCTCTCGAGCGCCAGGGTCTCCATCTCGTCTCGCGAGATGTCCCACTTCTCGGCGATCAGCTCGGCACCGCGGAACTGCGAGACCTCCTGCGTGCCGAAGCGCTCCACCCATCCCTTGGAGCCCGAGAAGGGGTCCGTGAACCCGAGGCCCTCGGCGCAGGTCATGGCCGAGGAGATCGGGATCTGGCTCATGTTCTGCACGCCCCCGGCGATGATCAGGTCGCTGGTTCCGCTGAGGACGGCCTGGGCCGCGAAGTGGACGGCCTGCTGGGACGATCCGCATTGGCGATCGATCGTGACGCCCGGGACATGGAGCGGAAGACCCGCGACGAGTCCACACGTGCGCGCGATGTCTCCGGCCTGGGATCCGATCGTGTCACAGCAGCCGAAGATCACGTCCTCGAGGGCGCCCGGGTCGAAATCCGTTCGCTCCGTCAGCGCCCGGATGACGTGGGCGCCGAGGTCCGCCGAGTGCACGCCGGCCAGCCCGCCGCCCTTCTTGCCGACGGGCGTCCGGACGGCATCGATGATGAAGGCTTCTGCCATCTCTCTTCACTCCCTCTGATTCGTGTCGCCGAGCGAAGGCCTTCTTCGAGGAGGCGATTCGCAGGAACGGCTCACGCGATTCGGTTGCCGGGTCTCGATCGCGATTCCCCGAGCGTCAACGGCTGCAGAGAACCGACGAACCGTGACCGAAGAGGCCCTGATTCGCCGTGATCCCGACCTTCGCCCCTTCCACCTGACGATCTCCCGCCTCGCCCCGGAGCTGCCAGACGAGCTCGCAGACCTGGGCGATCGCCTGGGCCGGGACGGCCTCGCCGAAGCAGCCGAGCCCGCCGCTCGGGTTCACCGGAATCCGGCCGCCGAGCGTCGTCTCTCCGTCCCGGAGCAGCTTCTCCGCCTCTCCCGGCTTGCACAGGCCGATGTTCTCGTACCAGTCGAGCTCGAGGGCGGACGAGAGGTCGTAGACCTCCGCGAGGTCGAGGTCCTCCGGCCCGATCCCCGCCTCCTGATAGGCGGCATGCGAGATGGAGTCCTTGAAGCTCCGATCCGGCGCCGGAATGCCGGCGGCCGAGTCGGTCGAGAACTCGGGCATGTCGATGACCGTATTCGGGAAGGTCGGGGAGACGGTGGAGACCGCCGAGATCCGGACGGGACTCGAGACGCCCTTCTTCTTCGCATAGTCGAGCGACGAGAGCACGACGGCCGCGCCGCCGTCGCTCGTGGCGCAGATCTCGAAGAGACGCAGGGGCTCCGCGACCAGGGGAGACTCGAGCACCTCCTCCTCGGTGAAGATCTTCTTGTAGCGGGCATTCGGATTCTTCAGGCCGTGCCGGCTGTTCTTCGCCTTGACCCGCGCGAAGTCGAGCTCGGTCGCGCCGTAGAGGTCCATGCGCCGCTGGGCGTAGAGCCCGAAATAGGTCGGGTTGGTGGCGCCGAGCAGCCTGAAGCGGAGCCAGTCGGGGTCGAGGCTGCGCTCGCCCTTGTTCGGCGCGAGGAAGCCCTTGGGCGTCGTGTCGGCGCCGACCACGACGGCGACCTCGCACATGCCGGCCAGGATCCGCGTACGCGCGATCTCGATCGCCTGGGCGCCGGTCGCACAGGCCGCATAGCAGCTGGCCATCGGGATCCCCGTCCAGCCCATCGCCTTCGCGAAGGTGGCTCCGGCGACGTATCCGGGATAGCCGTTCCGCATGGTGTCGCCGCCGACGATGAAGTCGACGTCGCGCCAGTCGACATCCGCATCCTTCAGGGCCTGCTTGATCGCGTGGACCCCGTACTCGACGAAGTTGCGGCCCCATTTGCCCCAGGGATGCATTCCCGCTCCCAGGATTGCGACGTCATTCCTACCCATCTCGATCTCCTCCCTCGCTCCGACTTCCGGCGAGGCGATTACGTTGCGTCGGGTCTCGACTCAGGCCTCGACCGGCTTCCACTTCCAGACGACGTACTCGTTCTCGTCGTCCTCGTAGAGCGTCCCGAGGACCAGCTGCATCTCCTGTCCGACGGAGAGGGTGTGCGGATCCACGCCTTCGGCGAGCTGTCCGAGAATCACCATCCGCTCCTCGGTGAGCTCGACGGCTGCGACCGTGTAGGGCTCGAAGGGATCGGGAGAGACGTAGGGCTCCGGGGGCTCGTAGTGGTTGGTGGTGTACGACCAGAGCCGGCCACGATTCGAGAGCTGCACCTCCTTCAGCTCCGTCTCGGCGTGACCGGGGGCGTGACTCACCGCCACGTCCTTGGGAAAGAAGAAGGTCCCGCTCGACTCGTCCTTCAGGCCGATGAGCCGGGGATCGTCCTCATCCATCGTGAGCCAGCCCTCCATGGCCGGGACCCGCTGCTTGCTGCTCATCGCGTCGCCTCCTTCCGTGTCTCCGGTCGCCTCTCCGGCCCGGATGATATCAGTCCCGAGGGTCTCGCGTGACCGGCATCGCCGATCGACCGAGACCGTTCTCGCTCGTCTGGAGCCCGCCTCAGCCGGCCTGAGGGCTGAATCCGAAGCTCGCGGCGGGCAGGGCGTCCTCGAACAGGGCGGCTGCGAGGCGCTCGCGATGCCACGCCGTGGATCCCCACGCGAGGTCGAGCGTCCAGGCTCGCCGCATCCAGACGTGGAGATCCTGCTCCCAGGTATAGCCGAGGGCACCGTGGACCTGCAGCGAGATGCGGGCCGCCTCGAGCGCCGCCTCCCCGGCGCTCACCTTCGCCATGGACACGTCCACCGAGCGCGTGACCGTGTCGCGGGCGACCGAGTGCGCGGCTCGCTCGACGTGACTGCGGGCATACTCGAGAGCGACCTTCAGGTCGGCCACGAGATGCTTCACGGCCTGGAAGCTTCCGATCGGCACCCCGAACTGCTTTCGCTGCGTGGTGTAGTCGACCGACATCTCGATCAGCTGCTCGCAGACGCCGATCTGCTGAGCGGCGCAGGCGAAGGCGCCCCGATCCAGGGCGGCTGCCTCCAGTCGGTCGGCCGCGGCTCCGGTCGCGATCCGGCGATCCTCCTGGGGATCGAACTCGACGGTGAAGAGCTTCTGCGAGGGGTCGTTCGAGGGCTGGAAGGTGAGGCGGGCCGCGTCGCGCGGCACCGCGTGCAGGGCATCGCCCGAGCGCAGGATCAGCAGGTCCGCGACGTGCGCATCGGCGACGAGCGGCGAGGTCGCCTGCGCGACGGCCACGAGCGCCTCGCCGGCCGCGATGCGCGGCAGCCAGGTCTCGGCCAGAGCGAGGTGGGCCGACTCGCGCAGGAGAGGCGCGGCGACGACCGCGGTCGGCACCACGGGCTCCGCCAGGGCGGCGCGACCCACCTCGACGAGGACGAGGGCGAAGTCGATCTCGTCCATCCCCAATCCGCCATGCTCCTCGGGCACCAGGAGTCCCGGGACGCCGATCTCCGCGAGCTTCGCCCAGAACTCGGGGGATCGACCGGTCTCGGTCTCCCAGAGCGATCGGACGTGCTCGACCGGACACTCCCCCGCCAGGAACTCCCGGACGGTCTCCTGGAGCAGCCGCTGGTCCTCGGTGAAATCGAACTCCATGACGGTCGCGCTCCTCTCCGCTCGTCTACTTGCGGGGCATGCCGAGAATCCGCTCGGCGATGATGTTGCGTTGGATCTCGTTGGTTCCGGCGTAGATGGGACCGGCAATGGCGAAGAGGTAGCCGTCGAGCCACTCCCCGACGTCGCCGGCCGCCGGCGCGGCCGGGAGCAGCTCGGCGCGAAAGCCGAGCAGCTGCAGGGCGGCCTCGTGCATCCGAACGTCGAGCTCGGACCAGAAGATCTTGTTGAGGCTGGCTTCGGCGCCGATCTTTCCCCCAGCCATCAGACGCGAGACCGTCTGATAGGTGTTCAATGCGTAGGCCTCGGCGTCCATCCAACAGCGGGCCACCGTCTCTCGCAGGGCCGGCGCGACCGCCACTCCCGACGCCACGGTTCGTCTGTAGAGCTCGACGAGCTTGCGGGCCGTGTCCTGGAAGCGGGCGGGGCTGCGCAGCATGAGTCCCCGCTCGAAGCCCGCCGTGGCCATGGCGACCTCCCAGCCCTTGCCCTCCTCGCCGAGCTGGTTGTCGATCGAGACCCGGGCGTCGTCGAAGAAGACCTCGGCGAAGGCCTTCTTGCCGTTCAGCTTCTCGATCGGACGGACGGTGACGCCGGGCGTGTCGAGGGGGACGAGGATGAAGGTCAGGCCATGATGCCGCTTCGAGTCGGGATCCGAGCGGAACATGCCGAAGAGCCAGTGGGCGAAGGCGCCCCGGCTCGCCCAGGTCTTCTGGCCGTTGACCACGAAATGATCGCCATCCTTGATCGCGGTCGCCTGGATGTTCGCCATGTCGGACCCCGCATTCGGCTCCGACCAGCCCTGGGCCCAGACCTCCTCGCTGGAGGCCATCTTCGGGAGGAAGCGGGCCTTCTGCTCCGGCGTGCCGACCTCCATGATCGTCGGCCCCAGGAGGAAGATCCCGTTCTGGTTCACCCGTCCCGGGGCGCCCGCGCGGTAGTACTCCTCCTCGAAGATCAGCCACTCGAGCAGGTTGGCGCCGCGACCGCCGTACTCGACGGGCCAGGGCACCATCGCGAAGCCGCCGGCGTGCAGCTTCTTCTCCCACTCGCGGTGGGCCTCGAAGCCCTCCTTCGTGTCGAAGGAGGGGAGCTTCTCGCCGGGTACGTGGGCCTCGAGCCAGCTGCGCACCTCCTTGCGGAAGGCTTCCTGCTCGCGGGTATAGGTCAGATCCATCGGGCTCCCCTGATTCTCTGGTCAGCGATCGGGCGATCGGGCGCTGGCGGCTAGAACTTCGCGTCCCGCTTCTCGACGAAGGCCTCTCTCGACTCCTGCGAGTCGGGTGAGGTGTAGAGCTCCAGAGTGAATCCCTGCTCGAAGCGGTAGCTCTTCTTGATGTCGACGGTCTCGATCCCGTTCAGCGACCACTTGCCGAGCCGCAGCGCCTTCGGGCTCTTGGAGGCGATGGAGCGAGCCACGGACAGCGCCTCGTCGCGGAGCTTCTCCCGCGGCACGACGGAGACGCAACCTCCGAGCCGGTAGAGCTCGTCCGCGGTGATGGCCTCGCAGGTATAGAGCATCTGGCGGGCCTTCTGCTGTCCCACCAGCCGGATCAGGTGGGTCGCCGCGCCCAGGGCGCCCCGATCGATCTCGGGAAGCTGGAAGGTGGCGTCCTCGCTCGCGATCACGAAGTCCGAGGCGCCGCTGATGCCGATGCCGCCCCCGATGCAGAATCCGTGCACCGCCGAGATCACGGGAACCGGGCAGTCGTAGACCGCCGCGAAGCTGTCGTAGCAGCCGCGGTTGACCTCCACGATCAGGCTGCCGTCGCTGGCGAGCTCCTTCACGTCGACGCCTGCCTGGAAGCCCCGTCCCTCCGCGCGGACGATCACGCAATGGACGTCTTCCCGGCGCCCGAGCGCCTGCATGCGGTCCGCGAACTCCCGCCAGCCGGCGCTCCCGAGCGCGTTCACCGGCGGCGCGTTGATGATCAGCTCGCCCACACCATCCTGGACTTCGACGTCGATCGCCATCTTCGGGGCTCCTCGGCTCCGGTCGGTCGCGACCGGAGCGGCTCGAGGTCTCGTCCGCTTCAGGGACAGAGCCTCTTCAGGGTCTCTTCGGCCTCCGCCACGATGCGGGAGACCAACGCCTCGCACGAAGGGCGGTCGTCGATCACGCCGGCGACGGTTCCGCTGGGCAGGTAGCCGTGGGCGGGATCGCCATCGGTCATCGCGATGCGCGCCAGGATGGGGGCGTTCGCCGCGAGGATCATCTGGGCGTTCGTGAGCTTCTGGTTGCGTCGCATCGCGAGCGCGCTCCGGAGGAGATCGGCGATCCCCGCTCCGGTCTCCCGGCGGAGGGCGAGCGCGTTGCGGATCGCCAGCGCGAGCTTGCGGATCGGTCCGGCGCTCTCGAGCCGCTGCGAGAGCTCGTTGTTCACCATTCTCTGGGGCAGGCCATCGAGGGCGGTGCTCACGATCACGTCCGTCACCTCGGCGTCGAGATAGCGTTGGAGGGTCGCTTCGGGCACCGGGCTCTCGCGCGTCATCAGGAAGCGGGTCCCCATCGCGATGCCCTCGGCGCCGAAGGCGAGGGCCGCGACGAGCCCGCGGCCGTCGCGGAAGCCGCCGGCGGCGACGACCGGGATCTTCACGGCATCTGCCGCGGCGGGCGCCAGCAAGGACGTCGGGACCGTGCCGGTATGGCCGCCGCCTTCTCCGCCCTGGACGATGACGATGTCGGCGCCGAGCTTCTCGGCCTTCACCGCGTGCTTGACGGCGCCGCAGGTCGGGACGCAGACGACGCCGCCCGCCTTGAGCTTCGCGATCAGCTCGGCGTTGGGCGCGCGGTTGTAGCCCGCGGCGCGGACGCCCTGCCGGATGATCGCCTCGGAGATCACGTCGGCTCCCGGCGCATCCATCAGGAAGTTCACGCCGAAGGGTCGATCCGTCAGTGTCTTGATCTTCTCGATCTCGGCCTCGACCTCATGGGGCGGAAGGGTCGCTGCCGCCAGGAATCCGAACGCCCCCGCATTGCAGGCGCCGGCGACGAGCTCCGGCGTGGCGACCCAGCCCATGCCGGTCTGGAGGATCGGGTGGTCGCAGCCGAGGAGATCGGTGACACGCGTATGGAGGGAATGGGGCAAGCGGTGGGCCTCCGGGCGGCGCTCGCGCCGCCTTCGTTCGAGGTCAGTCGGGGTTCGGGACCTCTCGTTCGCCGAAGCCCTTCGGGTCGATCTTCTCCCGGATCAGGGACAGCTCCTGCGCCGTCGGCAGCCGGGTCTCGGGTACGTCCCCGTCGATGACGAGCTCGAAGCCCGTCTGCGCGATCACCTCGTCGACCGTGACGCCCGGATGCACCGACCGCAGCCGCATGGCGCGATCCGAGGTGTCGAAGTCGTAGACCGCGAGGTTCGAGACGACGCGGCGGATGTCGTGGCTGCGGGCGATCACCGGCCCCAGCCGCGCGGCCCGATCGAAGCCGACGCCCGACACGACGTCGACCTTCTCGACGAAGACCTTGGCGCTCTGATTGGGGACCCAGTAGCTCGTCGTGTGGCTGATCGTGTTCCCGGGCGCGCCGCGCATGCCGAGCAGCTGCGCCTTCGGCTTCGCATGCGGTCCGATGCAGGCGAAGTTCTGGTTTCCGAAGCGGTCGATCTGGCTCGCGACCATGACGACGTGCCGGTTGCCGTTCCAGAGATGATCGAAGACCGTGCGGAAGGGCATCCAGGCCTCGACCACCGGCTCCGGCGCTGGCCCCGAGACCGGCAGGGGCTCTTCGAGCAGGGTGCAGACGCCGTCGGTCATCAGCAGGTCGGGCTCGAAGGTGGCCTTCGCCAGTCGGGCTCCGATCGCGGGGACGGTCCCGAAAGAGCTGGCCAGGACCTCTCCGTTGCCCCGGAAGGCCTCCGCGACGGCCACTGCGCAGATCTCGGCTCGTGTGGCTTCACTCATCGCTTGCGTACCGCCTCCTGATATTCGGCCTCGGTCTCGAGATCGAGATAGGTCCTCTTGAACTCCTGCCAGGCGTCGTCGTCCTTGGCGGTCGCCGCGTAGGCCTTCTGGAAGTCCTCGTCACGGCCGTAGTCCGGCGGGCACTCGGTGAAGTGGGCTCCGCCGGGCGCCTCGATGACGCCGTCCACCATGGTGCGATTGATCACGCGCGTCTGCAGGGGCCCCTCGTTCGCCATCGCCGACGTCGGGACGATCTTCTCGACGCTCATGAAGCGCTTCTTCGCGGCCCGGCAATAGAGGTCGTCGAAGTAGGGATCGGGACCGAGATATTGTCCGTTCCCGCGCACGTCACCACGGTTCATGTGGATGAAGGCCACGTCGAGCTCGAGGGCCGGCATCGCGACGAGCTCCTCGGCGTCGTCGTAGGGCGACCGGACGAGTCGGATGTCCGGGTTGATCTCGAGCACGTCCGATCCGAGCCCCGCCCGGGTGGGGAGGAAGGGGAGGTGATGGGAGGCGGCCAGCAAGCCCCATTGCAGCATGCCTTCGTCGAGCTCCGCGGCCTGGAGGGCACCGGCCTGGCGGGCCTTTCGGAAATGGGGCTCGAGGGGAATCGAGTCGAGCGACACGAAGCCGTAGACGAGGCGCTTCACCTTGCCGGCATTGCAGAGCAGACCCACGTCCGGGCCGCCGTACGTCACGACGGTGAGATCCTCGACGCTCGAGCGCAGGATCTCCCGCACGATCGACATCGGCTTGCGTCGAGAGCCCCAGCCCCCGATTCCGATCGTCATCCCGTCACGGAGCTCCGAGACTGCCTCGCGCTCCGTCGTCCGCTTGTCCATCGATGACTCCGTCCTTCCTCAGGGCCCTTCGGGCCTCTCCGCCTTCGGGCCGCCGCCGGGGACCGCACCGGCCGCCCATCGGTCCGTGAGCCCACTGGGGTCACGAGGCGGATCGGCGGACGCCTTCGCGTGGCTCGCCCCGGGACTGCCGATTTGTGGGATCGTCCCGCGGGTAGAGGTCCAGCCCGTCGACAGGCTCGAGCCGCGAGTCGGGACCCACCGCGTGGCGAGTATCATAACGATACGTTCCGTATCTATCTACATCTCTCTCTCGACTACGCCGTCCCTTCCCGAACGCTCACCCCCTGGATCGGCCTTCGTCGCTGCGGGCGGGGGGCGGCTGTAAAGGACCCGACTCCGAGGCGCCCCGGAGATCTTCGCCTCGGGCGAATCGACGGGCCAGCTCGGCGGCCCTCCCCGTGTAGCCGGCCGGCGTCAGCCCGCGGAGCGTCTGCCGATCCGACTCCGGAATCTCGAGCTCCTCGACGAAGCGCCGCAGGGAGGCGGCGTCGATCTCCCGACCGCGGGTGATCGCCTTGAGCTTCTCATAGGGCTCGTCGATGCCCGCTCGGCGCATCACGGTCTGCACCGCCTCCGCGAGCACCGCCGGGCTCGCCGCGAGATCGGCGTCGATCCGCTCCCCGTCGACTGCCAGCTTGCCGAGCCCGCGCTGCAGGGAGCGCAGGGCGAGCAGGCCGTGACCCAGGCCGACGCCGACGTTGCGGAGCGCGGGGGAGGCCGACAGATCGGGCTGCCAGCGGGAGACGGGGAGCTTCTCCGCCAGATGGCCCAGCACCGCGTTCGCGATCCCGAGATTGCCCTCCGCATTCTCGAAGTCGATCGGATTGACCTTGTGGGGCATGGTGGAGGAGCCGACCTCGCCCTCGACGGGACGCTGCTTGAAATATCCGATGGAGATGTAGCCCCAGACGTCCCGGGCGAAGTCGAGCAGGATCGTCTGCAGTCGCATGACGGCGTGGAAGTAGGCGGCGATCCAGTCGTGCGGCTCGATCTGCGTCGTCATGGGATTCCAGACGAGCCCGAGCGACTCCACGAAGCGCCGCGTATGGGCCTCCCAGTCCACCTCGGGATAGGCGATGGCGTGGGCGGCGTAGCTTCCGACCGCGCCGTTCGCCTTGCCGAGGATCTCGACCGCCTCGAGGGCGGCGCGCTCGCGAAGCAGACGCGCGCCGACGTTGGCGATCTCCTTTCCCAGGGTCGTCGGCGTCGCCGGCTGACCATGGGTTCGCGAGAGCATGGCCTGATCCGCCGTCTCGCCGGCGAGTGTCCGCAGCGCCGCGATCAGGCCGTCGACCTCCGGAAGCAGGACCTTTTCCCTCACGTCCCGGAGCATCGAGGCATAGGCGAGATTGTTGATGTCCTCCGAGGTGCAGGCGAAGTGGACGAACTCGAGGGTCGGAGCCAGCTCCGGGTGGGACGCCAGACGATCCTTCAGCCAGTACTCGACGGCCTTCACGTCGTGGTTGGTGCGGGCCTCGATCTCGCGGATCTCGGCTCCGTCCTTGCTCGAGAAGTCGGCGACGAGGGCCTCGAGATGGGCCCGTCCGACCTCCGAGAGGGGAGGGACCTCGGGAATCTCCGAGGCCTCCGAGAGCGCGCGGAGCCATTCGAGCTCGACCTCGACGCGATAGCGGATCAGGCCGAGCTCGCTCACCAGCGGACGCAGGTCGGCGAGCTTGCGTTCGTAGCGTCCGTCGAGGGGAGAGATGGCGAGCAGGGAGGAGGGCTCCATCAGGGTCGCTTTCTGTCGAATCGATCGATCGTCAGGGTCGGGGACGAAGGCCGGGCACCGCCCGTGTCGCCGCAGGCGGGTGGGACGTGCCCACGCTCCCGGTCAGCCGAGCCACGCCCGCGCGTTGCGGAAGAGGCGGATCCAGGGCGCGTCCTCGCCCCAGTCCCCCGGATGCCAGGAGTATTGCACTCTTCGGAAGACCCGCTCCGGGTGGGGCATCATGATCGTGACCCGCCCATCGGGCGTGGTCAGGGCCGTCAGGCCCTCGGGCGACCCGTTGGGGTTGGCCGGATAGCGGCGCGCGACCTCGCCGTGGCCGTCGACGAAGCGCGCTGCGACGAGCCCCGCCGCCTCGGCCCGCGACCGGCTGGCCTCGTCTGCGAACTCCGCCCGCCCCTCGCCATGGGCCACGGCGATGGGCAGCCGGGCCCCGGCCATGCCCGAGAGCAGGATCGAGGCGCTCTCCTCGATCCGGACCAGCGAGAGTCGCGCCTCGAAGCGCTCCGAGCGGTTGGGCAGGAAGCGAGGCCAGTCGCGGGCGCCCGGGATCAGCTCCTTCAGATGCGAGAACATCTGACAGCCGTTGCAGACCCCGAGCGCGAAGTGTCCCCGGTCTTCGAAGAAGGCCTCGAAGGCGTCCCGGAGTCGCTCGTGGAAGAGGATCGACTTCGCCCATCCCCCGCCCGCTCCGAGCACGTCGCCGTAGGAGAATCCGCCACAGGCGACCAGCCCGTGGAACGCATCGAGCCGGGTCCGACCTTCCGTGAGGTCGCTCATGTGGACGTCGATCGCGTCGAAGCCGGCGCGGTCGAAGGCGGCCGCCATCTCGATCTGGCCGTTGACTCCCTGCTCCCGGAGGATCGCGACGCGAGGCCGGGCCCGGAGCGTCGTCGGTGCGCTCGCCGTGAGCGTCGCGAAGCCCGGCGGCTCGAGATCGAAGGGTACGTGGACCGTCAGGCCGGGATCGTCGAGGTCGCAGCGCGCCGCCTGCTCCTCGTCCGCACATTCGGGGTCGTCGCGCAGTCGCTGGATCCGCCAGGTCGTGTCGGACCAGTCGCGTCGGAGTCCGTCGCGGACCGCCTCGTAGACGGTCGCGCCGGACTCGCGAAAGCGAACGAGATCGTCGTCCCGCAGGCCGCCGATGCGATGAACCGCCCCCTCGAGACCCGCCGCGGCGAGTCGGCTCGCGACCCCGTCGAGATCGCGCACGCGGACCTGCAGGACGGCGCCGAGCTCCTCGTTGAAGAGCTTCCCGATCGTGGAGCCCGCGAGCGAGTCGAGCTCGATCTCGAGTCCGGTCCCTCCGGCGAAGGCCATCTCGCAGAGGGTGGCGAAGAGGCCGCCGTCCGAACGGTCGTGGTAGGCGAGGATCTTCCGCTGTCGCAGGAGGTCCTGGATCGCCTCGAAGAAGCCCCGGAGCGAGTCCGCGTCGTCGAGGTCGGGGGGCTCCTCGCCGAGGCTCGAGAAGACCTGAGCGAGCGCCGAGGCGCCCAGCCGATTGCGGCCCCGTCCCAGGTCGACGAGCAGCAGCGCGCTGTCCTGCCCGCGGACGAGCTCGGGCGTCGCCGCGAGACGCACGTCGTCGACGGGAGCGAAGGCGGACACGACCAGCGAGAGCGGGGCCGTGACGCTCCTCTCCTCCCCGGCTTCCTCCCAGACCGTGCGCATCGACATCGAGTCCTTGCCCACCGGAATCGCGATCCCGAGAGCCGGGCAGAGCTCGAGGCCGACGGTCTCGACCGCGTCGTAGAGGCGCGCGTCCTCACCCGGATGGCCCGCCGGCGCCATCCAGTTCGCCGAGAGCCGGACCTGGGAGAGCCGGGGGACGGGTGCGGAGGCGAGGTTGGTGATGGCCTCGCCGACCGCCAGGCGGGCGGAGGCACGCGCGTCGAGCAGGGCGACCGGAGAGCGCTCGCCGACCGCCATGGCCTCTCCAGTGTGGGTCGAGTAGCCACTCGTCGTCACGGCCGCGTCGGCCACGGGCACCTGCCAGGGGCCCACCATCTGGTCACGATCGACCAGGCCCGTCACGGTGCGGTCGCCGATCGAGATGAGAAAGGTCTTGTCGCCGACGGTCGGGAGCTGCAGCACCCGGCGAGCGGCCTCGGCGGGATCGATCGCCTCGAAGGCGAAGGGCTCGCCGCGAAGGGCGAGACGCTTCACGTCCCGATGCATCTTCGGCGGCTTGTCCAGG
>CAYXLY010000059.1:0-5812 GCA_964466005.1 uncultured Spirochaetaceae bacterium
GACTTCGAGAAGGTCACCATGTCGGGATGGATGCCGGCGCGCTCGAAGCTGAAGAAGGTGCCGGTGCGACCGTTTCCGACCTGGATGTCGTCGATGATCAGCAGGATGTCGAGCTCGCGACAGAGCGATTCGAGCTGCTGGAGCCACTCCACGCTCGCCACGTTGATCCCGCCCTCGCCCTGGACGGTCTCGACGATCACGGCGGCCGGCAGGTCGACGCCGCTGCTCGGGTCCTCGAGATAGCGACGGAGATAGTCGATCGTGTTGACGTCGGGACCGAAGTAGCCGTCATAGGGCATGAAGGCCACGTTGTTGCGCGCACCATAGGACTCGTCGCGGTAGAAGTAGTTCCCGGTCACCGCGAGGGAACCCATGGTCATGCCGTGATAGCCGTCGGTGAAGCTGATGATGTTCGATCGCCGCTTGACCATGCGGGCCAGCTTGAGAGCGGTCTCGACGGCGTTCGTCCCGGTCGGGCCGGTGAACTGGACCTTGAAGCTCAGGTTCCGCGGGGTGAGGATGGTGTCGCGGAGCTTCTGGAGGAACGCGCGCTTCGCGACGGTCGCCTTGTCGAGGCCGTGCACGATGCCGTCGCGCTGCAGGTACTCGATGAGCGCCTTCTTGATGAGCGGATTGCTATGTCCGTAGTTCAGGGTCCCAGCGCCGGCGAAGAAGTCGATGTAGCGATTGCCCTGCTCGTCGTAGAGCAAGGATCCCTCTGCCGTGTCGAAGATGACGGGAAACGCGCGTACGTATCCCCGGACCTCCGACTCCATCTCCTCGAAAATTCTCATGTCCGATCCTCTCCCGAGCCCCTGCGAGCTCGCCGTCCTCCGGGCCCCCGATTCGGCGCCTCCCGGGTCAGTCGCTCTCCCGCTCGAGTGTGGAAACGTCGAAAGGACCGATCCGGAGCCGCGGCTCGGCCTCGTGTCCCTCTTCGGGGAAGAGGCCGGCCGGAAAGCCCTCCGACTCGACGAGGCCGGTCCCGAGACGTCGGGCCAGCGACTGGAAGAGCGCTCGCGAGGCCTCGTTGGATTGCGTCACGGTCGTCTCGAGAAAGCGCGCATCGCGACAGCCCTCGGATCGCAGGAGCCCATCGAGAAGACGGCTCGCGAGCCCCTGACCCCGGGCCTCGCTCGAGACGCCGACCTGCCATACGAAGAGGGTATCCGCCTGAGCGGGCAGAAGATAGCCCGTCACGCATCCGACCAGGGATCCGTTCCGCTCGGCCACGATGCAGGTCTCGCTGAAGTCGCGGCAGAGGAGCAGATAGGTATAGCTGGAGTTCCGATCGAGCGTCCCCACGTCGATGATCAGCTTCCAGAGCGCAGGGCCGTCCTCCACTCTCGGAGAGCGGAAGAGGATGGGAGGGTCCGGCTCCTGGGTCGATTTGGCGGGCGACATCGATTCTCTCCTCTCTCCCCTTCCATTCTCCCTGCTCTACTCTGGCAGGCACGTCCCGTCGTCCGCTCTTCGAGAGGACCGGGAGGCGGCGGATTTGGCCGGAAGGAGGTCGCGGCCGTCCGCCGGGCCGCATCGATCGCTCCCGGGGCCCGCGCGGTCGGACAGGGCGTCGAGCGAGGCCGGATCGAAAGGAGCCTCCGGCTCCGACGGGCTCGGTCGGGGACGGGCTCCCGGAGCCGGAAGGCGCCCGCCCTCCTTCTGCATCCTATCCGATGGCGTAGCGCAGTGCTCGGGGAGACCTGCGAGCGCCGCGCGCAGACCGGCCAGGATCGGCTTGACGCTCCGCCTCGCCGGGCCGATGGTCGCGGACATGGCGCATCCCCTCGAGCGGATTCATCCGCGCAGCTTGAAATACCTCACGCGTCACGTCGATCGCCTTGTGGCCGGACGCCTCTGGGCCAAGGTGCTGATCGGCATGCTGCTCGGAGTCGTCGTCGGCATCCTGCTCGGGCCGTCGGTCGGCTGGCTGCCGACCTCCTGGGCCCGTCCCCTCGGCGAGTGGCTGGCCCTGCCCGGGCTGCTCTTCCTGTCCGTGATCCAGATGATCGTCGTGCCGCTCGTGGTGGCCGCCGTGATCCGGGGGATCGCGGCGAGCACCGATGTCCAGCAGCTGAAGCAGGGCGGGATCCTGCTGGCCGCCTACTTCCTCGGCACGACGGTCGTGGCGACCGTCCTGGGCATCGTGCTCGGAACGATCCTGCGGCCGGGGGATTACGTCGATCCCGAGATCGCGCGCGGGCTCGGCGGCCGGTCCGCCCCGTCCGGCATCGAGCCTCTCGAGGGCGGAGAGATCAACCTGACGACGCTCCCGGGCGAGATCGTCTCGATGCTTCCGGTCAACCCCCTCGGTGCGATGGTGGAAGGCGAGATGCTGCAGGTCGTGCTCTTCTCGCTCCTCCTCGGCGTCGCGCTGATCAGCCTGAGTCCGGCGACCTCGAAGCCGCTGCTCGATCTCATGGGCTCGCTGCAGGCCGTCTGCATGGCGATCGTCGGTGGCATGATGCGGCTGGCGCCCTATGCGGTCTTCGGGCTGCTCGCCCGCGTGATGCTCAATACGGGCATCGGCGTGCTGACGGGCGTGGGCGCCTACGTGATCGCCGTGCTGATCGGGATGCTCGCGCTGCTCGGGGTCTTCGTCGCGCTCGCGGTGCTGCTCGGTGGACAGCGTCCCCTGCGCTTCCTGTCCGACATCCGGGATGCCCAGCTCCTCGCCTTCTCGACCGACAGCTCGGCGGCGACGATGCCGCTCTCCATCCAGACCGCAGAGGAGAAGCTGGGCGTCCGGCCCTCGATCGCCCAGCTGGTCATGCCGATCGGAGCGAGCGTGAACATGGGTGGGACGGCGCTCTACCAGGGACTGGCGACGCTCTTCATGGCCCAGCTCTTCAGCATCGATCTCTCGATGGCGTCGCTCGTGGCGCTGGTCGTGACGGCGCTCGGCGCCTCGATCGGGGCGCCGGCGACACCGGGAGTGGGGATCGTCGTGCTGGCCACGGTGCTGCAGGCGAGCGGGATCCCGCTGGCGGGGCTGGCACTGATCCTCGGCGTCGATCAGGTGCTCGAGCGCGTCCGATGCGTCCTGAACGTGACGGGAGACCTGGTGGCGGCGACCGTGATGGACCGCTTCCTGCCGTCGGAGACCTCTCGCGTGGAGGAGCAGCAGGTCGAGGACCGGCTCGAGGCCGAGCGGCGACGAACCGGCGAGGACGTGATCACCCGATCTGCCTGACCCGATCCGCCGCGAGCTGGACCCTCGATGCAGGGCGCTCGAGCCGGCGCTTCCTCGAGTCGACTGCGAGCCCGGGCCCGGGCCCGCTCGGCCGAGACGAGGCGGCCGGGGCCGGAGGGGGTGGGCGATCAGCCGGCCAGCGGCGCGGGCCAGTCGTCCGGGCGCGCCGCAGCGTCGGTGCCGCCGTCACAGAAGAGAACGGAGCCGACGAAGAAGCGCGCCTCGGGGCCGAGCAGGAAGCGGATCAAGCTGGCCATCTCTTCGGGTCGTGCGCCGCGGCCGGCCGGGACGGGGAAGGCGTCGAGATGCGGGCCGAGGACGGGATCGGCCCGGCCCTCGGCGATCATCGCCGTCTCGGTCTTGCCGGGCGCGATGGCATTCAGGTTGATGCCGCAGCCGATCCAATCCCCGGTCGGCGCATGGCGACGGATCCAGCGTGCCAGCGCCATCTTGGTCGCCGGATAGGCGCGGATCGAGCCGACCTCGTCCGCCACCGCCCGCGCGGCGTCCTCGTCGCCGCTCAGGCAGGCGTCGACGAGCTCGAGCGGGACGCCCGGCATGGTCGTCGTCGAGTTCGAGCAGATGCCGATCGCAGCGGCCTCCCCGGAGCCGGCTCGCGCGAGCGCCTCGCGCAGGCCCTCCAGGAGCGCGATCGAGCCGAAGTAGTTCAGGCTCGCGATCAAGCTGCCGGGTCGGTTCGGCAGGCCCGCGAGGCCGGCGCAGGGGACGAGACCGTCGAGACGGCCGTCGCATCGCTCGAGGATCGCGTCGACGGCGGCTCGTCGGCCCTCGGCCGTGCCGAGGTCCGCGACGATGTCCGCCGCCTGGACGTCGACGCCGATCACGCGATACCCCTCGTCGACGAGGGCTCGGGCCGTCGCGCCTCCGATGCCCGAGGCCGATCCCGTGATCGCAATCGTCTTCATGGTCGCTCCTGTCGTGCGGGGACGCGGGAGCATATCGCGATCCGCTCGCTCCGAGCCACCGCGTTCGACGGTGGGCTCAGAGGCTCCCGAGCTCTCGCGAGACGATCCGGTCGATCTGCCCCGACTCGCGAAGCTCGAGCAGGGCGACGTCGAGCCGGGCCGCCAGGGGGCTCGATTCCTCGACGGCGAAGCCGTAGTCCTGGGGCTGATAGGTCGTCCGCGAGACGACCAGCTGGTCGCGGGCCTCGCGTGCGAGCTCGTGAAGGAGCATGGGGCGATCGTGGACGACCGCGTCCGCCGCGCCGCGCATCACGGCCTCGATCGCGCTCGAGACGTCGTCCACCTCCACGATCCGTGCGCCCTGGCGGCGAGCGAACTCCGCGCCGGTCGCATCCTCGACCGCGGCGACCCGGCGATCCACGAGATCCTCTGCCCGGGAGAGGGTGCTGCGGTCGAGGCTGGCGACGGTCAGGGCGGTGGCGAGAAAGGCCGTGAGCGAGGATACCGTCAGCATCGAGATCAGCATCCAGACGCTGGCGACGACGCGCCCGATCGGCGTGATGGGAACTTTGTCCCCGTAGCCCACGGTCGTCATCGTGACCAGCGCCAGCCAGACTCCGACGCCCGTGCCCTGGACCGGGTCTCGCGGAAAGAGATCGTTGCGCTGTCGCTCCACCATCCAGAGGAGAAAACCGACCCCCAGGAGCACGAGCAGCAGGATGGCCGCCCCGCCCAGGAACGGACCGCTCAGGAAGGGGCGGAGGCGCTGCCAGAAGCCGACGCCACTGGCGGGAGCGAGGATACCGAGCGAGCTCTCGTAGTAGGGCTGGGTGAAGAGAACCTGCTCGGCCCGCTCCGAGGTGATCGTGATCGGACCGATCGCGACGTCGCCTTCGCCTCGAGCGAGCCTCTCGAGGGCCTCCGGAACGGTGGCGACGGGAATGAATCGGAAGCGCGCACCGATCTGCGTGGCGGCCGCCTGCCAGACCCGGACGCTGATCCCCGTCGGCTCTCCTCCTTCGTCGAGCTCGACGAAAGGCGCGTTGCCGGCCACGAGCACACGCAGCGGATCCGGACGCGGCTCGGTCGAGGGGCTCGGGGAAGGCCCGGGCGCGACGGTCTGGGCGATCGCCAGGCCCGCCCAACACGCGCAGGCCACATGCACCAGCCCGATCCGCCAGACGCCGCTCATGGGGCCAGCTTAACCGGTGCGGCGGGAAGCACCAGGATGGCCTCTTCGGATCGCCTCGGGGCCGCCGTTCGCAGGGGATGTGATCGGAATCACGCGATCTCGTCCGGTCGGCCGAGGTCGGGAGCCACCCATCCCACGCAGATCCCACGCAGAAGTCGTTCAGACATCATATCATCCGGAGGAGGCCCGAGGCGGGCCTGAGGCGTGAGGCATGAGACGGGCGTGAGACGTCGGCCTGTCTGAAGCGTCAGGCGTCCCGAGGCGTCGGCCGTGAGAGGCGCGGTGACGAGTCCGCCGAAGAGGCCGATCCCGAATCGGTGTCGGCGAGTGCCTTCGTGCCGTCGTCCACGCCGGCTCCGGGCTTCGCGCCATGCGAAGGGATGACGTGGACATGAGACCGATCGAGGAGTCGATGAAGGAGCCGATCGAAGCGCGGACCGATGGGTCGAGTCCTGCTCGAGCCTGTCGCGGCCGGGCGCGCTGCTCGGCGCTCCTGATCGC
>CAYXLY010000059.1:5912-14004 GCA_964466005.1 uncultured Spirochaetaceae bacterium
CGGCGTCAGGGGCCGATGCCGGGGATCCGGGAGGCAAGTCGATCAGCGGCTGGGTGGAGAAGGTCGTGATGCTGCCTGCGCAGATCCGGGTCTCGGCGAAGCTCGATACGGGGGCCCGAACCTCGTCGATCCACGCCGAGAAGATCGTCCTCTTCGACAAGGACGGGGATCGCTGGGCTCGCTTCGAGCTGGTCCTCGAGGACGAGCACGACGAGCTGCACCGCATCCCGACCGAGGCTCCGATCGATCGCAGGGTCCGGATCAAGCAGCACGACGAGGCGCCCGACGCGCGTCCCGTCGTCGAGCTCGATTTCTGCATGGCGGGCCGGAGACGACGCGCACAGTTCTCCCTCGTCGATCGGAGCGCCTTCAACTATCCCGTGCTCCTCGGTCGCCGATTCATGGCAGGAGAGTTCCTCGTGGATCCGGATCAGACCTTTCTCACCCGGCCGGATTGCGCGCCTGCCTCGGGCCGGGGAGCAGAGTGAGGAATCGCTGGGTCTGGACCCTCTCCGTCCTGCTCTTCTCCGCCGGCATCGCGATCTGCGCGATCAAGGTGAAGACGCTCGGGCTGCCGCTGACCCCCGATCAGGACACGGCCGTCTGGACGGTCGAGGCGCGAGCGAGCTTCCGCGGCCGGGGCGGGCCGCTGCAGGCGAGACTCTTCATCCCCCACGAGCCACCCGCCTTCGAGATCCTCGACGAGGACTTCGTCTCCCAGGGCTACGGGATCGCGACGGAGACCGAAGGCCTCGATCGACTCGCGATCTGGACCGTGCGTCGGGCCAGCGGGCCTCAGGCGCTCTACTACAGGCTGAGCGTCGTCCCCGATGAAGGCGCTCTCCGGCACGAAGACCCCTTCCCGGGCTTTCCCCAGAAGCCGGTCCGCGCGGCCGCCCTCGATTCCGCCGTCGAGACCCTCCTGCAGGAGGTCAGGCTCGAGTCGGCCGACATCGAGTCCTTCGCGCGGGCCTTGATCCAGCGGCTCCACGGCCCCGCTCGCTCCGGGGCGGTCGAGATGCTGAGGGATGCGGCCGCGACGCCGGCCGACCGGGCCGCCCAGATCGTCGACGCGCTCGCGGGCGCACGCATTCCCGCGCGCATCGTCTGGGGGATTCAGCTCGACGACGGCATTCGAGAGGGTCGGCTCGAGCCCTGGATCGAGGTGCACAACGAGCAGGAGTGGCTCCCCTTCGATCCCATGAGCGGGAAGCCGGGCTACCCGGCTCGCTTCCTGGTCTGGAAGATCGGCGCCGAGCCCCTCTTCGAGCTCGAGGGCGGCCGGTCCGGAGAGGTCCGATTCGCGGTCGCGCGCAGCATGCGCGAGGTCGTCGACGTAGCGGCTCAGCGAGCGCGCTCCCAGCCTTCGTTCTGGATGGATTTCTCGCTCTTCTCCCTGCCGATCCAGACCCAGAACCTCTACAAGATCCTGCTGACCGTGCCTCTCGGCGCCTTTCTCGTCGTGCTGATGCGGACGTTCGTGGGCGTCCAGACCTTCGGGACCTTCATGCCGATCCTGATCGCGCTGGCCTTCCGCGAGACCCGGCTCTTCTGGGGCCTCTTCCTCTTCGTTTCGATCGTGGGGCTGGGGCTCGGGATCCGCTTCGCGCTGGACCGGCTGCAGCTTCTCCTCGTCCCGCGTCTCACGACGGTCCTGATCGTGGTGATCCTGATCATGCTGGCGATCAGCATCTCCACGTTCCAGCTCGGCATGGACCGGGGATTGTCGGTGGCGCTCTTCCCGATGGTGATCCTGGCGATGACGATCGAGCGGATGTCGCTGGTCTGGGAGGAGATGGGCGGCAGAGAGGCCGTCCACCAGGGCGGCGGGAGCCTGCTTGTGGCCGCACTCGGCTACCTCGTGATCACCGACGAGTGGCTCTCCCATCTCGTCTTCGTCTTCCCGGAGCTGCTGCTCGTCGTCCTCGGCGCGACGATCCTGGCGGGACGCTACACGGGCTATCGGATGTCGGAGCTCTGGCGCTTCCGGAGCCTGTGGATGAAGGGAGGCGGGGCGCCATGAGATGGAGGTCCCCCGCTCAGACCCTCGCCGACCGGGGCGTCCTCGGGATGAACGCGCGCAACCTCGATTGCATCGCGAGGTGGAATCCGCGTCGACTCTATCCCCTCGTCGACGACAAGGCGCAGACCAAGCGGCTGGCGCAGCGGGCGGGCATCGCCTTTCCCGAGCTCTACGGGATCATCGAGACCGATTTCCAGATTCGCGGCCTGTCGCAGCTCATCGCCGGTCACGATCGCTTCGTGATCAAGCCGGCCCACGGAAGCGGCGGCAGCGGCATCCTCGTGATCCGGTCGGTCCGCAGTGGTCGCTATTTCCGTCCGAACGGCTTCTACCTCGACGAGGACGGCCTCGCGCATCACGTCTCCAACATCCTCTCGGGCATGTACAGCCTGGGCGGCCGTCCCGATCAGGCCTTGATCGAGCGATGCGTCGAGTTCGCTCCCGTCTTCGAGCACGTGACCTATCAGGGCGTTCCCGACATCCGGACGATCGTCTATCGGGGCATCCCGCTAGCGGCCATGGTCCGGCTTCCCACGCGTCGATCCGACGGCAAGGCGAATCTCCATCAGGGCGCCGTCGGTTGCGGCATCGATCTCCTGACGGGCAGGACCACTCATGCGATCTACGGCGGGAAGCCCGTCACCCGTCATCCGGACACGGACGTCCCGGTCGGAGGTATCCAGATCCCGGACTGGGAGGCGTTGCTGACCCTGGCGGCGCGCTGTCACGACCTGGTGCCGCTCGGCTATCTCGGTGTCGACATCGTGCTCGATCGCGAGCTGGGGCCCCTGGTGCTGGAGCTCAACGCGCGGCCGGGCCTCGCGATCCAGCTCGCCAATCGCAGGGGGCTCGAGCATTCCCTGCACCGGATCGACGCCGTCGCGCCGATCCCGTCGGATTGCGCGGAGAGATCGGCGCTGGCGAGGCAGATCTACGCCGACGTCTCTCGAGAACGAAGCGGCTCCTGATCCGTTCGATCCGCTCGCTCCGGGATGCGGAAGATCGTCACGCGGTCGTCCTCGAAGTGGATCGGGACGCCGAGCGCGATCCAGAACGCCCGGACTCGCGGCGCGCGCTCGGCCAGCTGGGGCGGATCCTTGTGGACGACGATCCAGCGCACGCGGCCTCGGCGCAGCGCCTCCAGCTGGTCACGAGGAGGGAGGCTGCGGATCCGTTCGAGAAGCGAGGGCTCGAGCTGCCTTCCGACGTAGCCCTCGACGACGGGGAGACCGTGACGGGTCTGATAGGCGAGATAGAGAGCGGCGTTGGTGGGGGTCAGGGGAAGATCGACGAGCCCCGCGCCCGGCTCGTCCCGGGGAATTCGCGCGTAGGCCGCGGGGGGGTCGAAAGGGGTCCGTCCGTGCAGCACCGTCGGTCCATCGAGCCATACCAACAGGCAGGCGACGGCGGCCAGGAGCCTGCCGGCGGACGCAGATCGGAGCCGTCGGCGGGCATCGGCGAGACCCCAGGCCGCGAGGACGGCGAGAAAGAGATAGGTGACGACCAGGGCCCGGTTCGGGACGCGGGCCGATCCGAGCAAGGGAATCGACTCGAGCAGGGCGGTCGGCAGCGGCACGCTCGTGACGACGCCTGCGACGTGAAGATGGCTGCCCATCGCCAGCACCGCGAAGGCGAGCGCCGGCAGCGCCAGTCTCCAGGCCGCCGCTCGTCGCGGCGAGCGGGCCAGGGCATGGGCCGCGAAGGCGATCGCGACCCACCCGAGGTAGGCCGTCTGACCGGGGACGTTGCCGGTGTAGCGGGCGTTCATCGAGGCGACGATCGGCCAGTCCCCCAGGCGATGGAGGGAGTGGGGAACGAAGAAGCCGAAGAGGTCTGCGACGAAGAGGTCGTGGCCGACCGCCTCGCCGACGCGTGGATGGCCGACGGCGGACCCCACCATGAATGCGATCCAGGGAGCGAGCGGCAGCATTCCCAGTCCCGCCACCCGGCTCGTCTCCCTCAGCATGCGGACCGCCCCGGGGAGACCCTCGCGGACGGCGGCGAAGGCGATCCAGAGAGCGAGCAGCAGGAGCGCATGCACGAGGTAGTACCAGCTCGCCATCGCGTTCAGCAGGAAGAAGAACGACGCGGCCAGGCGGCTCGTCCAGCCCGGGCGACGGAGCGTGCGGACGAAGAAGAAGAGGAAGAAGGGCAGGAGCTGGATCGAGGCGCTGTTGATCTGGACCAGCGAGTAGGCGCAATGGACCGGGTTGAACGCGTAGAGGAATCCGGCGACGAGCGCGGCGAACGAGTCCCGGACCCAGAGGCGGGCCAAGAGGAACGCGCCGAGCCCCGCGACCGGAAAGGTCTGGAGGATCAGCAGGTTGTAGATCGCCGGCAGCTCCAGAAAGGGTCGCAGCGGTAGGGCGAGGAGCAGGTTCAGCCAGGAGTAGACGTGGTAGGCGAGGGAGGTTCCGTCCGGATGGAAGACGAGCTGGGTCTCGAGCAGGCTGCGTTCCCCGAGGAGCGCATCATGGCCGTACCAAAGGGTCCAGAGGTAACCGACGTTGTCCGACGGGGCACCGATCACGGCGGAGGAGAGATGGGGCCAGATCGGATGGAAGATCCAGATCGTGGCGCCGAGATAGACGGCGAGGGCGATCCATGCCTCGTTCCGCCAGAGGCGGCTCGCTTCTCCAGGATGCACGGCTCGAGACCTCTCTCGCCGTCGTAGAGGAGCCGGCGCGAGTCGGCGAGTATGGCGGATCGAGGGAGCAGGCAGCCACTCGGAGATGCGCCGCTCCGGGCACGTCGGGAGGCGGACCCTTCGGCGACTTTTCGAGCGAGCGCGAGCGCCTATCCTGTCGATCCAGGGAATCGGAAGGCGGGATGGCTCGACGGCGCGGAGCGGATTTCTCGGAGGGGGACGCAGGCATGCGGAGACCGGTCATCGGGCGGGGCCCGAGCCCTCTCGTCGAGGAGATGCGTCCGGGCGGAGGCCGCGCGATCCGGCGGAGGGCGCTCGGTGCGGCCGTCGGGGCCGGCCTGGCGGCTCTGACTGCGATGCAGCCGGTAGACGTCCGGGCCCAACACTCCGACCGAGCGGCCTCGGACCCCGGCGAGAGCGGGCCGGTCGAAGATCTTCCGGTCGGCCTGTCGGACGTGCTCGAGCGACAGCGGCGGGCGTACGAGGCCTTCCAGGACCGGCGTCGGGAGGAGTACGAGTCCTTCCAGGAGCAGCGCCGGGCCGAGTTCGAAGCCTACATGGAGCGCATGCGCGCCCAGTACGAGACCTACAAGCGGATCGTCCAGGAGGAAGAGCAGTCCCAGAGACGGCGGATCGCCGAGCGCTGGGATGAGCCCGAGCTCTCTTCCGCCAAGGTCTGGGTCGAGTACGACGCCGATCTCGAGGAACGTCGTCGGGTCGACTTCGAGAATCAGGTCCTCTCCATCGAGACCCTCGCTGGCAAGAGCCCGGACGCGCGCTCCGACGACGCGGACTCCCCGGCAGGGGATCTTCTCTCGCAGAAGATCCGTGCCTTGCTGACCGAAGATCGGGCGACGGCCTTCGAGCGGGACGCCGTGGCCCAGGCCATCGAGACCCGCAGCCGGCGGGAGGTGGAGATGCTCGAGACCGCGGAGGTCTCGCCGAAGCCGATCCTCTGGTCCTACCTCACGGGAGAGGATCGAATCGACGAGGCCTCGCTCGAGCTCGCCGTCGGCTGGCTGCGCGCCCGCGCGGAGGTTCGCGAGACCCGGACCGCCTCGGGTGAGAGGCTGCAGCAGGTGACGATTCCCCTCGAGCCGGACGTGTTGCTCGCCCAGATCGAGAGGCTGCGCGGCGCCGAGATGAGCGAGGCCGTCCCCGAGCCGGATCTCCGTCCCTCGATGGGGCGAGCCGAGCCGGCGCCCCCGGTCGAGCCGCGTCGTCCCTCGCGCCCCCGACCCGCGCCGGCCCCGGAGACCCGATCCGAGCCCGAGCGTCGGCCGGAGCGTGCACTGCGACCCGAGCCCCTCGAGCCCCCGTCGGAGCCGCGGTCTCGGCCGGTCCGCTGGCTCCCGGCCCGAGCCCGGGCCTTCGAGCGCCCCGTCGATCTCTACGGCGCCCGCGCCCGGCTCGAGTCGGCGCTGGTCTTCGCGATCATCGAGACGGAGTCCGCCTTCAATCCGGTGGCGAGGTCACCGGTGCCGGCCTATGGGCTGATGCAGATCGTGCCGAGGAGCGCGGGACAGGATGCCACCGAGAAGCTCTTCGGGAAGCCCCGGATCCTCGCGCCCTCCTATCTCTACGACGCCGAGAAGAACATCGAGATCGGCACGATCTTCCTCGACATCCTCCTCAGTCGCTACCTGGCCGGGATCCGGGATCCGCAGAGCCGTCTCTACTGCGCGATCGCCGCATACAACACCGGACACGGGAACGTGTTCAAGGCCTTCACCGGCCGCATGCGTCCGAAGGCGGCCTTCGCGCGGATCAATCGGATGTCGCCGACCGAGGTCTACGAGCATCTCGTGCGCAATCTGCCCTATGCGGAGACGCGTCGATATCTCCCCAAGGTCGTCTCGCGCCTCTCGCGCTATCGCGGCTGGATGAACGGCGGCTGAGGGCGGAGGGTCCTGGCGAGGGCCCCGAGGCGCTCGGCCGCTCGCGCGTCGGCAGGTCGAAGCGGTCGGTCAGCTCGGGAGCGAAGAACCGCTCTCGGCGGCAGCGTCGCTCCCGCCGTCGCGTCGCGTCACGGGTCGGACCTCGATCGGGATCCCGGACAGATGCGACATGCCCGAGAGCTTCTCGATGTTGCCCGAGCCGTCGCCGGCGACGAGGTTGGAGTTCACGCCCGGATGGGCGGCGGCATGTCGGAGGCCCTGCGCCTTCCCATGCCCCCAGCACTGCGGAATCGCCACCGTCCGCGGCATCATCTCCTGGGTGACCCGGACGGGAATCTCGATCCGACCGAAGGCCGACTCGACCTCGACGAGATCGTCGTTGGCGACACCGAGCTCCCCGGCGTCGGCTGCGCTCAGGTAGGCGTAGTTCGTCTTCTCGTCGACGAGGGCGGGGTTGTTGGCCGAAGACGTGTTCATGCGCTTCATCTGGCGCATCCCGATCAGCTTGAAGCGCTCGGCGCCCTCGAGCTCCTCCCGGTACAGGATCTCCGCCCTCTCCTCGAAGGCCTCGACGTAGATCGCGGGAGCGAGGTCGACCTTGCCGTCGGAGGTGAGGACCCGGGGCGTGCCCAGGAAGTCGTCGCCCGGGCTCTCGGGGAGCAGTACGCCGTGGGGATGCTTTGCGGCCATCTCCCGAGCGCCCGGCAGGCCCCCTTGCTTGAGCATGCCGTCGATCAGCTTCTCGGGGCCCGGCACGAAGCGTCCGATCGGTGTGTAGGCGGCTCGGGCCGCGAGCTTGGCGGCGGCGCTGAGGGCGCGGTTGTCGAAGAGGGGGACGCCCATCTCGTCGGCCAGGCGGGTGTACATCCACCACTCGTGCCTCACGTCGGGCGGCGGCTCGAGTACCGCATCGGCGTAGATCATGTAGGGCGTCGGACAGCATCCGGCGAGGCTCTGGAGGGCGTAGGGGACCTCGGCGCGCTCGAGCCAGGTCGTCGCCGGAAGGACGTAGTCGGCGAGGTCGCCCGTCTCGTTGCGGAAGTGGTCGATCGAGACGAGAAGCTCGAGCGAGGAGAGGGCCTCGTCCAGACGCCCGTTCGGGTTGCTGCAGGCGAGCAGCGGATTGCTGGCCTCGACGATCAGCGCGGTCACGCGATCCGGAGCGTCGCCGAGGATGTCGTCGGCGAGCATGCCCGAGGGCTGCTGACCGCTCACCGTCGGCAGGCCGTCGCTCCGATCGTAGGACGTCATCATCTGCGGATCGCGGGTCACCTGCTCCGCCATGTCGACGAGACCCTTGCCCATGAGCGTGCCGCCCCGACGATCGAGGTTGCCGGTCATGGCGTTGATCGCCTCGAGCAGCCAGAAGCAGAGGGTGCCCGAGCGTCCCTGGTTGACGCCCGTCGCCATGTAGAGCGCGGCGCCCCGGGCCTCCGCATGGGCCCGGGCCAGGTCGCGCAGGGTCTCGGCGGGAACGCCGGTCACGGCGGCCTGGCGCTCGGGGGTCCAGGCCTGGACGACCTT
>CAYXLY010000060.1:0-13985 GCA_964466005.1 uncultured Spirochaetaceae bacterium
CTCTTTCCCTACACGACGCTCTTCCGATCATCACGCAGGCCTCCGGCGCGCAGCCCAGCTCGGAGACGGCGCTCTCGAAGAAGCCAGCGGCCGGCTTTCCCAGCACCCGCGCCTCGCAGCCGGCGGCGTACTCGAGCGCCCGCACGAAGGGCCCGACGTCGAGGCTCAGCCCCTCCGCCTCACGGAAGTAGCGGTTGTCGCCCATCGCGATCAGCGGAGCGCCCTCCATCAGGACCCGGAAGGCGCCGTTCAAGGCTGCGTAGTCGAAAGCCTCGCCGGCATCGCCCAGCACGACGGCGTCTGGCCGCTCGCGAGGCAGATCGGAGAACTCGGGCTCCAGATCCGGATGGATCAGCAGCAGCGGACGCAGCCCCTGGGAGCGGAGATGGGCGCGTACGGCGCGGGGCGCCGTGAAGATCTCGTCGGCCTCGATCGGGAATCCGAGGTCCGCCAGCTTCTGCTGGACCCGAGCCCGCGTGCTGCGCGTCGTGTTCGTCAGGTAGCGAAGCGGAAGTCCGGAGGCGCGCAGGCGCTCGACGGCCTCCACGGCGCCGGGAACCTCCTGCTCGCCGACATAGAGGACGCCGCTCAGATCGAGAAGGACACCCTGGATCGCGCTCACTCCTGGACTCTAGTCTTCCCTCCCGGAAGTTCACCATCGAGGTCGCCCCACGCTCTCCATCCCACCCCACGCACCGAGATCCGGCCGGAGGGCCGCTCGCATGGCGCGCGAGGGAGGCGGGGCTCCGCGATCGCGCCGTGGATGGGCTCGGCTCAGCTCGTCGCCGAGAGCGTCTCCATGCAGCGCCGATGGCGCTCGTCTTCGCGCCCGACGATCCGTTCGAGCCAGCTCTCGATCCAGCCCGCATCCAGCTCGTCGCCGACGGCGAAGACGAGCTCCGCGATGTCCCGCCAATCCTTCTCCCGATCGAAGATCGCCTTGAAGACGACGAGGTCCTCGGCCGCCAGGACGTGGATCGCCTCCCCTTCGCCGAAGGGAAAGACGCGTCTGCGTTCCATGCACGCATCGTGGAAGGCGTCGTAGGAGAAGAAGAGATCGACGGGCGTCGCCCCCCAGCGGATCCGCGCCTGGCCGTCGCGGCGCAGCCGAACGCTCTCGCTCTCGCTCGGCGGCTGGGCACCGAGGCGAGCGAGAGCGCGCAGCACCTCCTCGGCGCGTTCGGACCCGACGAAGACGTTGACGTCGATGTCGATCGTCGCGCGCGGCGTCGCGTAGTAGGCGAGCGCGATCGCGCCGCCGAAGGCGTGGGGGATGCGAGCCGATTGCAGGCTCGCTTCGATCAGCAGGACCTTCTCGGACAGGGAGGGCTCTCGAGAGGCGGCAGGCATCAGGAGGCCGCCGCCCGCTCCCCGGAAGAGAAGCGCGGGAAGGATTCGCGCGGTCGCGCTCGACGCGGGGGCCGGGAGGCCGCGATCCGGCCGAAGGTGTCGAGCAGGTCGCGAAGCGCTGCACCGCGTTGCGCGGGGGACGCCCCGATCCATTCACTGACCTCCTCGAGCGACTCCGGGACCGGCGCCGTCGCCACGTCGTCGAGTGCCCGGACGACCAGGCCGGCGATCACGGGGTCGACCGGATCGTCGCGCCGAAGCCGTCGCAGCAGCGCGCGCGCCTCCGTCTCCGGGGCCCGAAGCGCGACCGGGATCCCCATGACCCGCGCACGGCGCTCGAGCGCCGCCGGGTCGAATCGCCCCGCCGCCCGCGCGGAGGCCTCGGCCAGCACGCCGGGGGTCAGCGCCCCGACGAAGCTCGCGAGCCGACGGGAACGCGGTCCCTTCGGCGTCGACCGGCTCTCGCGGATCTCGACCCGGTCGCCCGCACGCTTGACGAGATAGGCCATGATAGTGCCTAGTCTAACCACGATAGTTTTTATCGACACTAGCCAACCGAAGTCGAAGAATCTCCGAGGGACTCGGAGTCCAGGCTCGGGATCGATCCATGAAGGTGCCTTGGCGTTCCAGGCATGAGCCCCTGCGGGAACCCTGAGCCCATCCTGCTCTTGCGAGAAGAGACTCCCGGTCAGTAGCCTCCGAAGCCGGGCGTCGGCGTCGGATGCAAGCCTTCCATCCGGCCGCCTTCGTCCCTCGTTCGCAGATCCCGGCATGCCTCGGCCGCGGTCCACCGGGCCTGCGGGCTACCGGTCGAGCAGGGATGCGACGGGGCTCGCAGGTCACAGAGGGCCGAGGAGAGATGCGATGCAGAGCGTGACGATCGACCGGGACGGCCCCACGAGCAACCGAGGCGTCGAGATGGCCCGCTCGATCCGCGACGTCGTGATCGAGAAGGCCGGCGCCTCCGAGCGCGAGCGGACGCTCTGCAAGGACACGGTCGAGGCCCTCTGGCGCTCGGGACTCATGACCTACCAGAATCCGAGAGAGGCCGGGGGCTCGGAGCCCTCGATCCCGGAGATGCTCGAGGTCTGGGAGGAGCTGGCCTGGCAGGACGCGTCGGTCGGCTGGATCGGGATCGCCAATATTCCCTCCGCGGCCTTCGCTGCGGCATACCTGCCCGAAGAGGGCTTTGCCGAGGTCTTCACCGCCCACGAGAACCGCGTCACGATGGGAGGCCAGTTCGCTCCCAACGGCCAGGGCGTGGCCGAGGACGGCGGCTTCCGGATCACGGGCTCCTGGAGCTTCGGAAGCGGGACGGGACATAGCGAGTTCGTGATCGGCGGCTTCATGCCCTTCGTGGACGGGGCGCCGGTCATGGGCGAGGCGGGGCTGCCCGACATGCGCTGCGCCGTCTTCCCCCGCGATCAGGTCACCTTCACCGATGGCTGGCACGTCACCGGGCTGAAGGGCACGGGCAGCTACGACTACCAAGTGAAGGACGTGTTCGTGCCCGAGTCCCGCACCTTCCCGCTCTTCACGCGGGAGCCCAGACGGGGCGGCGACGTCTTCAAGATGGGGATCATGCCGATCACCGGAGCCGGTCACGCGGCCTGGGCCCTGGGCGTCTCGCGGAGCTGCCTCGACGACGTGAGGACGCTCGCGGAGTCGAAGCAGCGCATGGGCGATCCCTCGACGCTGGCCCACAAGCCGACCTTCCAGCGCGGCCTCGCCCATCACGAGGGCATGTGGCGAGCGGCGTGGTGCCATGTGCGCGACGTCAACGAGCGCGTCTGGGAGCAGGTCTCCGGCGGGACGGAGCTGACGCTCCCGATGCGCGCGGACCTTCGGCTCGCAGCGACCTACGCGACCGAGGCCAGCCGTGAGATCGTCCAGTGGGCCCATCTTGCCGCCGGCACGACGGCCATCCGGGAAGGCAGCCGACTCGAGCGGGCCTTCCGCGACCTCTATACCGGGACGCAGCACGCCTTCATCAGCGAGAAGACGTACATCGACGCAGCGCAGGTGATGCTGGGGCTCACGGACCAGAGCCCGGGGCTCTGAGCCGATCCGCGTGCCTCGCTCGGTCGGGATCTCTAGAGATCGACCTCGCTCAGGCCGGGCTCGGGGGCGTTGACCAGGACGGCCATGTTGCCCGGTGGATGTCGATTCTCGTACATCTGCTGATGCAGGTGCCCCACCTCCGCGAAGGGCGCCACGGCGGAGAGACAGGGATCCACGATCCCGCGCGCCACCAGCTCCGTGATCGCGGCGCACTCCTGTGTGTTCGCGAAGTGGGAGCCCTGAAGGCGCTTCTGGCGCATCCACAGGAAGCGCAGGTCGACGTCGCCGAGGTATCCCGAGGTCCCCCCGCAGATGACGACCATGCCGTCGGTGTCACAGACGTAGATCGAGGTCGGCAGGGTCGCCTGACCCGAGTGCTCGAAGACGATCCGGGGATTGCGGCGCTCCCCGAGCACCTCCCAGAAGGCCTTGCCGAAGGCGCGGGCGCCGCGCATCCACTCGTCGAGCGCGCTGCGGTCGTCGGGGTCGGGGACCCGTCCCCAATGGCCGAACTCTCGACGGTCGATCGTGCCGACCGCGCCGAGGCGACGACAATACTCCGCCTTCTCCTCGTCGGAGACCACGGCCACCGGCCGGCCCCCGAGCGCGGAGACGATCTGGATCGCCATGCAGCCGAGGCCGCCCGCCCCGCCCCAGATCAGGACCGGGTCGCCGGGTCGAACGGTATGCGGCGCCCAATGCGTCAGCTGTCGATAGGCGGTGGCGCCCGTCAGCATGTAGGCCGCCGCCGCCTCCCAGGACAGGCTCGGGGGCTTCGGATGGATCTGGTAGTCCTCGACGCAGGTGAACTGGGCGAAGGAGCCGAAGTTCTCCTCGTAGCCCCACACGCTCTGGCTCTCGGAGGCCATCGGATCGCGGCCGAGCCGGATGTCCCGCGCGTGCTCGTCCCATCGACAGGAGCTGATGACGACCCGATCGCCCACCGCGACGTCCCGCACGCCCGGCCCCACCGCCCAGACGATCCCGGACGCCTCGGAGCCGCCGATGTGGAAGGGCTCCGCGTCGCCTCGCCGCCCGCGTGCGGCGATCACGTCGACGGGCTGGCCCAGAGCGGCCCAGACGTTGTTGTAGTTGATGCCCGCCGCCATCACGTAGACCATCACCTGGCGATGACCCATCCGGGGAACGGGGATCTCCTCGAGCTGGAAGGCCTCGACCGGAGGGCCGAAGCGCTCCGGACGGATCACCGAGGCGTGCATCCGCTCCGGCATCTCACCCAGCGGCGGAAGCTCGCCGATGTCGTAGATCTCTCTCGTACTCATTTCACCCATCATCCACCTGCCGGGTCCGTCCGCGACCCCGTTCCCTGGCTCTGAATCGACCGGAGGACACCGGGGGTTGACCCCAATCCGCGCTCCACACGCCGGCCGGACGGCCGATCCGGAGCCTCTAGAGTGCCCGATCCGGGCCGAATTGGTCCTCGGCCCGCGCGAAGCCCGGGCCCGGCCCCTCGCGGCCGACGATCGACGACCGGAGGGCGGCCGGCGAGCGACCCTTTCTAGCGACGAATCCGCCCTCCGCTATCCTCCGCGCCCACCCCGGCCCCCCAGCCCCGGCTCCCTGGCTCCCGCTGGGAGTCCAACCGACGGCCCGGGGGGCCAGCGCACGAGGCAGACCCTGATGGCGACGACAGACACCTCCCAGTTCCGGAACGGCCTGAAGCTCGAGCTCGACGGCCAGCCCTTCACGATCGTCTACTTCCAGCACGTGAAGCCCGGCAAGGGGGGGGCCTTCGTCCGGACGAAGGTGAAGAATCTCCTGAACGGCCGCACGATCGAGCGGACCTTCCGCTCGGGCGAGAAGGTGGAGATCGCCGACATCGAAGAGAAGACGATGCAGTATCTCTACCACGACGGCGAGAACCTCGTCTTCATGGACCAGGAGACCTTCGACCAGATCCCCATCTCGCCCGACGTGATCGGGGACCAGATCGAGTTCATGATGGAGAACATGAACGTCGAGGTCCTCTTCTGGAAGGGCAAGCCGGTCAACATGCAGCTGCCCAACTACATCGAGGCGAAGGTCGTGCAGTCGGATCCCGGCGTGAAGGGGGATACGAGCTCCGGCGCGACCAAGCCGGCCACCCTCGAGACCGGCGCCACGATCAACGTGCCCCTCTTCATCAAGGAGGGGGACGTGCTTCGCGTCGACACGCGGACCCGGGAATACTCGGAACGCGTCAACGCGTAGTGCGGGGTGGCGAGGAGAACGTGACCGCCATCCAGACGCAGTGGGAGCGCGCGCCGGACCAGCCGAAGCGGGCCATCGTGCTCTCCGGAGGCGGCGCCAGGGGGGCGTACGAGGCGGGCGTCCTGCGCTTCATCCTCGACGACCTGCCGCGGCGGACCGGGGTCCAGCCGGACTTCGAGATCATCTGCGGGACCTCGGTCGGCGCCATCCACGCCTGCTTCCTGGCCGCGACGGCGGACGAGACCTCGTCCCGCGGCGAGCATCTGATCGACATCTGGGAGCGCATGCGGGTCCCCGAGATCTTCCGCTTCACGACCGGCGACTTCTTTCGCCTGCCGCGACGCATGCTCGGCGTGAAGCGCGTCGCCCGCCAGCTCCGGGACGGCCAGCGCCCGGACCGGCTCTACGGTCTCCTCGACACGGAGCCGCTCGAGCGGCTCGTCCTCCAGTCGATTCCCTGGCGCGGCATCCGTCGCAATCTCCGCACGGGCCGCGTCGACACCGTCTGCGTGGCGGCGACCCAGGTGGCGACGGGTCGAGCGGTCGTGTTCTGCGACAGTCACCGCGCCGAGCTGCCTCCCTGGGCCTCGGTCGCGAACATCCGGATGCAGCGGATCCGTCTCTCCCCGCTTCACGCCCTCGCCTCCGCCGCGATCCCGCTGCTCTTTCCTTCGGTTCGCGTGGGCGCCCGGTACTACGCCGACGGAGGGCTGCGCCTCAACACGCCGCTCGCGCCCGCCGTGCGGCTCGGCGCGGATCGGATCCTGGTGATCGGCCTGACCCACGAGATGGGCCCCTCGGTGAGCGAGGCGCTGGCTCAGGAGCGGACGGCCGAGTTCGGCAACCCGATGTACCTCTTCGGCAAGGTCCTGAACGCGCTCATGCTCTCGCCGATCGAGGCCGACATCTCGCGACTGCATTTCGTCAACGACATCCTCGACACGGGGCGGAAGGTCTATGGCGAGGACTTTCTCGAGAAGCTGAACGCCGGTCTCGATCGAACCGGGATGCGCGCGCCGCTCAAGCATATCGGCGACCTCGTGATCCGCCCTTCCGACGATCTCGGCCGCATCGCCTCGGAGGTCGTCCGCGACTCCCCCGAGCTCGATCTCGGCGCCTTTCTCGGGATGCTCCGGCGCACGACCGGGGCCGGAGCCAGCGCGCGGGAGGCCGACCTCCTCTCCTATCTCCTCTTCGACGCCTCCTACGCCCGACGCCTGATCGAGCTGGGCTATCAGGATGCCCGGGCCCGGGAGTCCGATCTCGCCTCGTTCTTCGCGGACTCCGCGTACGCCGAGACCGGAGCCTGACGTCCGCCGCCCGACCCGGTACCGTTGCGCCATGCGCGGAGACCAGCTCTCACGCCAATGGCAGCTGATCCAACGGCTCGCGCGCAGCCGAGCCGGGGCGGGGCTCGACGAGCTCGCCGACGAGCTCGGCTGCGTCCGGCGCACGGTCTACCGCGACCTCGACGCGCTGATGTACGCGGGCTTCCCCGTGACCAGCGAGAAGCGCGACGGCAAGGCCTACTATCGCTTCCTCGAGACCTTCAAGATGGGCCAGGTCCCCTTCACGGCCGACGAGCTGCTCGCGCTGGCCTTCAGCGAGGACCTCCTCAAGACTCTCGAGGGCACGGTCTTCCACGACTCGATCCAGGCCGCTCTCGCCAAGATCCGAGCCGGCCTGGGGCCCGAGCTCTCGACCTATCTCGAGCGCCTGGGCGACGCCTTCCGGGTCCTTCCCGGCCCCCACAAACGTTATGCCGACTTCCGAGAGGTAATCCGCACCCTGAACGAGGGCGTCCTGGATGGACGCGTGCTCGAGATGCGATACCGCACGGGACGCACCGGCGAGGAGACGAGCCGGCGGGTCGATCCATACAAGGTCTGGTATCACGGCGGTGCGCTCTACGTGATCGGTCACGATCATCGCTCCGACGAGATCCGGACCTTCGCCGTCGACCGCATCCTGGCGCTCGAGCGCACGTCCGAGGCATTCGAGGTCGATCCCGGGTTCGACTTCGACCGGTACACCGCGTCGAGCTTCGGCGTGGTCGCCGAGCCCGCCGTCGCGGTCCGCATCCAGTTCGGCCCCGAGTGGGCCGCCTACGTGCGCGAGCGCGAGTGGCATGCGAGCCAGTCGACGCACACGCTGTCGGACGGGGGCCTCGAGCTCGCGATGGAGGTCGGGGGCGTCGATGAGCTGGCGAGCTGGGTGCTCTCCTTCGGCGAGGGTGCGGAGGTGATCGAGCCCGCCTCCCTGCGTCAGGAGGTGCGAGCGCGCCTGGAGCGAGCCGTCGCACGCTACGACCGCCCTTCTCCGCCTTCTTCCTCCGCACCCTCCCCCACACCCTCCACACCCTCCTCGACGACCGCCCGCGCGAGGGCGGCCTCGAGCTGAGACGTCTCCGCCCCGGCCGACCGTCCTGCGTCCGGCCTCGGCCGCTCGCGACTCCGGGCCTGCGATCTCGACCGTCCGTCCGGCCTCGACGTCCGACCTCGACGCGGGCGCGCGAGCGGGCGAGACTTCCGATCGACCGGTCGACGGGGCGGGAACCGAGGCTCCTCTGGATCGGTCCAACCCCCGCGGACTCTCTGGGAGAGAGGCCCCGAGGCAGGAAAACGAACGATCGAGCCGGTTCTCGTCGCGATTCGAGGGAGTCCGTCCCGGATCTCGCTATCGTCGGGCGCTTGCACGCGGATCGGGAGGCGAGCCACCGACCGCGACGGTCCGCCAACGTGATCCGGCTCGGTGAAGCCCCCGACGACGAAACCAAGCCTCCCAGCGCTCGAATCCGGCCTGGCCGGCCTCCCACGCGCCGCTGGGAAGATGCCACCCCCTCGCCATCGAAAGTCGACCATCCCGCACATGTTCCGGCCCCGCCCCCGCCCAGAGCTCGAAGACGCCGCGAGCGCGTCGCGTCCCCGAGGCGCGAGATCCCTGGGGGCAATCATCATCCGACCCACCGCGGCGGGCATTCCAGCGGGTGCGCTCCTCCTCGGCCTGATGATCCTCGCGCTGGCGGGCGGCGCTCGAGTGGCGAGGGCGCAACGACTGCCCGAGCCGACACCGCCGGTGTCGCGCGTCTTCCCGGTGGGTCGCCTCGAGCTCGTCTACGTCCGCCCGCATCCGGATCAGCCCGACCCCGAAGAGATCCTGCCGCTCGAGGTTCCTCTTCGCCGCACCGCGATCGGCTGGTCGGCGCCGGTCGAAGGCGAGCCGAGCGAGACCGTGTCGATCGGCGGTCCGGAGAGCCCCGTCGTCCGGCTGGAGGCGAGCGGCCTGGCGCGGGTCCTGCGCGAGCTCGTGGCCCGCATCCACGACCAGGGGCTCTACGGGATCGACGTCCGGCCCGCCGAGCGGGAGATCGACCTCGCCACCGAGCGTGATCTCCGGCCCGCGGATCGGACGGCCCTCGAGATCGCGGTCCGCGTCGGGCGCATCGGTCAGGTCCGGACCCTCGCGGTCGGCGACCGGATCGCGGGCGACTGGAAGATCGACCACGAGCTCCACGAGGGGATCCGTCGGGACTCGCCCCTGCGACCCGCCGAGAGCGGCCGCGAGCAGGGGACGGAGCTCGTCGACCGGCGCGCCCTCGAGGACTATCTCTTTCGTCTGAACCGACACTCGGGGCGGCGGGTCGAGGCCGCGCTCTCGCCTGCAACCGAGCCCGGCGAGGTGGTGCTCGACTACCGGGTGCTCGAGGCGCGTCCCTGGTTCGTCTATGGCCAGGTCACCAATACGGGGACCCGTCGGACCAACCCCTGGCAGACGCGGATCGGAGCCGTGCACCGCCAGCTCACCGATCGGGACGACGTGCTCTCGATCGAGTACCTGAACGCCGACCTCGAGGCCGTGAACTCCGTCAACGCCCGCTACCAGGCGCCCTTCTTCGGCTCGGAGCGGCCGGACTGGATGAGCCGGCGCAAGGGAGATCCCGCCTGGATCGACTGGCTCCCGCGCGAGCGCATCCCGTGGTGGGGCGTCGATCGGCTTCGCTGGGAGGTCGAGCTCGCCTATGGACGCTTCGAGGCGGACGACTCACCGACCCTCGAAGGCCTGGTCAACGACGAGATCACCAGCCAGCAGATCCAGTACGGGGGCCGCTTCATCTACGAGACCTTCCAGCATCGCGACTTCTTCATCGACCTCTGGGGCGGGCTGCGCTTTCGCGACGTGACCGTCGACAACGAGGCCGCACCCGGCCGGACGCCCCAGCAGCTCTTCGTCCTTCCCCGACTGGGCATCCACGCCGAGCGCATCAACCAGATCTCGAACCTGACCCTGGACGTGAGCGCCGAGGGATCCGTCGCGGACACGAGTCGGGACGACATCGAGCGACTCGGCCGCCAGGACGCCGACGGCCGCTATGCCGTCGTCCTCTTCGACCTCGGCTACTCGACCTTCCTCGAGCCCCTGCTCCGCCCGAAGGCCTGGCGCGATCCGTCGACGGAGCTGAGCTCGACCCTGGCTCACGAGATCGCCCTCGGCGTCCGGGGCCAGTACGCCTTCGACTACCGACTCGTGCCCCAGGCGAGCCAGGTGATCGGCGGACTCTTCAGCGTGCGCGGCTACGATCAATCGGTGGCCGTGGGAGATACCGTCGTGGTCGGCTCTCTGGAATATCGCTTCCACATCCCTCGAGCCCTCCCGATCGCGCGAGAGCCGCTGCGCCTGCCGCTTCTCGGCAGCTTCCGCGCGGCACCGCAGCAGGTCTATGGTCGGCCGGACTGGGACCTCACCCTGCGGGCCTTCGTCGACGCTGGTCGAGCCATCCGCAATGGCAGCGCCTTCTCGAATCCGATCGAGCCCGACCAGACCCTGATCGGCGCCGGCATCGGCGCCGAGCTGCAGATCCGCTCGAACTTCCGGGCCCGGATCGACTGGGCGACCGCCCTCCACGACACCTCGGATCGGATCGCCGAGCCCTCCGAGGTGGGAGATCAGGAAATCCATGTCCTGTTCAGCATCCTCTACTGAGATCGCGGCCCGACCGGGCGGACCTCGCGACCGGTGCAGCCGCCATGGCCTCCGGGAGCGGGCCGTGGCGCGGCTCCTGCTCGTCGTCTTTCTCGCGACGACTCCGCTCGCGACGACCTCGATACCCGCCCGGGCCGGAGACGAGTTCCAGGACCCGAATCAGACCCGCTTCGACCCGAGCGAGGTCGCGCTCGACAACAGCCGCGACGGAGAGACGACCTTCAGGATCTCGGCCGAGCGCACGGCGATCGGCTGGGAGGATCTGCAGCAGCCTGCGGGCAATGTGCTCGACTTCCACTTCGAGAACGCCACGGATCGGTCGGCGGTCCTGAACTACATCGGCGCCCGTCACCCGAGCCAGCTGAACGGAACCGTGCTCTCCAACGGCACCGTCGCCTTCTCGAATCCCTACGGCATCTTCATCGGCAACGAGGCGGTGCTCGACGTCGGCAGCCTGGTCGCGATCGCGGGCGACGTGTCGCGCGAGTCCTTCCTGGCCGGCGAGGGGCTCACGATCCCGCTCGAGGGCACGGTCGAGAATCGGGGGCTGATCCGGGCCGACGGGCTCGTCGCCCTGCTCGGTCGCCAGGTGGTCAACGCCGGCGGGATCGACGTGCGCGGAGGCGACCTCCTCATGCTCGGCGGACAGCAGCTCTGGCTTCCCGGCTGGGATGCGCTGACCGCAGACCTCGAGGTCTCGCGCGCCTTCTTCGCCGCCCTGCTCGCGGAGGGCCGGGTCGAGAACACGGGCTCGCTGCGCGCCGCCCAGGCGGCCCTGCTCGGCGGCCGCGTCGCCCACTCCGGCGAGATCGAGATCGACGACGGCAGCCTGCTCATGGTCGGGGCCGACGCGGTCTACCTGACCGAGTTCGACAACCCCGTGCTGATCCGGCTTCCGCGCGAGAGCGCGACGGCCTCCGGGAGCGCGGGCCCGGCAGACGGAAGCGCCGAGTACGCGATCGAGAGCCACGGTCGCATCGACGCAGGCCTGGGACACGTCCGACTCGCCGCTGCCGATCCCCTGGGCCTCGGCATTCGCCAGGGCGCCGGAAGCCCGGAGGCTCCCTCCTCGATCCGGGCCCGCCGCCTCACGCTGGAGGGCGGCGACGACGGACGGGTCCATCTCGCCGGCTCCCTCGACGCCGACGCCCGCGCCGGGGGCGAGAGCGACGCGACGCCTGGAGAGGCGAGCGCGACCGGCGGACGGATCGACGTCACGGGATCGCTGATCGTGCTCGAGGACGCGGAGGTGACCGCCTCGGGCCCGGCGGGCGGCGGGACGATCCACATCGGCGGTGAGCAGCAGGGACAGGGCGAGATGCAGCGGGCTCGGGCCGTCGTCGTCGACGCCGAGAGCGAGGTCCGCGCCGATGCGCTCGAAGCGGGCGATGGCGGAAGCGTGATCGTCTTCGCCGAGGATTTCACGGCGGTCGACGGCACGATCTCCGCGCGCGGCGGACCGGGAGGCGGGGACGGCGGCTTCGTCGAGACCTCGGGGCTGCGCCGCTTCTCGATCACGTCGGCCCCCGACCTCTCCGCCCCGGCCGGGCGCCCTGGCCTCTGGCTGATCGACCCCTTCGACATCGAGATCTCGAGCGCTGCCACCGACTGTCCCGGCGACAACGCGGGCTGTCTGAACCGGGCGGTCGAGGCGCTCCTCGATCCCGACTTCGACGACACCGGCTTCGACGGCATCCTGCGCACCGTCGCTCCGGACGACGCCGTCCCGGCACCCAACCGGGTCGATCCCGAGCTCCTCGAGCGCGCCCTCGCCGCTGGCACCGACATCACGCTCTCCACCCAGACCTTCGGCGGCGAGTCCGGCGACGAGCCCGGCCGGATCACCGTCGTCGACGGCCTCTCGATCTCGACCGACGAGACGCTCGCGGGCACGCGAGCCACCCTCACGCTGCTGGCCGCTCACGACATCCTGATCGACGACGTGATCGAGGTGGTTCCGGGAAGCGATCCCGAGGCGCGCTTCGAGCTCTCCGTCGTGCTGCGTGCGAACGACCTGGCCCAGAGCGGGGCGTCCGCCCAGTCCTTCGATCTCGATGCCACCGAGGGTGGGATCCGGATCGCCGCCGACATCTCGACCGGCGGCGGGGACTTCAGCGCGCAGGGCAGCTTCGTCTCGCTCGAGAGCGGCCGCTCGATCGCGACCGACGGCGGAGACATCGATCTGCGCAGCGGCCTCTTCGACGAGAACGGCTCGGCCGTCACGATCGGGCGCCAGGCGGGCGACCCCGGACTCGCCGATCGCATGGATCCGGTCGCCCGGGCGCCCGACCTCACGATCGACGGCTTGCTCGACAGCGGCTGCTCCGGCGGATGTGCGAGTGACGAGAGCGGCGGCGGGATCACGCTGATCGCCAGCTCGATCGGCGTGAGCACCACCCAGCAAGGCGATGATCCGCTCGAGCTCGTGACCGGTCGGCTCCGCGTGGGGCCCTCGGGCGAGCTCCGATCCGATGGTGGAGACATCCGCCTCGCGGGCGGCCGGGCCACGGAGACCGAGGGCGCGCCCTTTGCCGGCAGCGTGGAGATCGCGGGCCCGATCGACTCGGGCGGGGGCGACGTCTCGGTCGCTGCGATCCGCATCGACCCGGAGATCGGCCTGAGCGGCTTCGACGTCCGCTTCATCGAGCCCGATCCGAACGCGAGCGAGCTCCGGGGAGAGGGCGGCGAGATCGACCTGACCGGGCCGATCACGACGGCGGGCGGGACGCTCGCGATCGGCGGCGACCGGACCCGCTCCGTCCTCCTCGACGGCCTCTTCGACACTACGGTGGCCGACGACGCCGACAACGGCCTCTTCCGCGTGATCGCGCGCGACCTCGCGAGCAGCGACGCCAGTCTGGGCCGATTCGGCGAGGGTGCGATCTCGATCGGCACCCGGGCCGGGACCACGATCCGGAGCGGCGGGCTCTCGCTCGCGGCCCGCCGGGTCACGACCTCCGACGCCCTGGCTCCGCAGACGGTCGAGCTCTTCGCCGGGGGCTCGACGGACGCCGAGCTCGAGGAGGTCGTCGAGGGAAGGATCGACGTCGAGGGCGAGCACCAGATCACCCTGGGCGAGGGGACGACGCTCACTGCCGAGACCGTGGATCTGCGCGCGGCTCCCGACCCGACGGCCGTCGAGGAGGACGAGCGCGCCCAGAGCGAGACGCGACTCGTCTTCGCGGGCACGAACGCGGCGGGCGCGGCGGCATCGCAGGGGGTCCGGATCCATGCCGACTCCGTGTCGATCACGGTGGGCGATGGCCCGACGGGAACCGAGAACGGCCTCGCCGACCCGACCGAGCGAGCCGACGAGCCGGGCGTCCCGACCGACTTCGGCCTGGCGCGGCAGAGCCGGGCCGACTACTCCGGGCTCCAGCTCC
>CAYXLY010000061.1:0-13976 GCA_964466005.1 uncultured Spirochaetaceae bacterium
ACGAGATTCTCCGGAGTGACTGGAGTTCAGACGTGTGCTCTTCCGATCTCGGGCCAGCTGAATCAGGTCTTCCTGAACCTGCTGATGAACGCCTGCGACGTGCTCGAGAACGGCGGGCGGATCACGATCCGCGCCGAGCCCATCGCCAACGGAGTCCGCCTCGAGTTCCAGGACTCGGGGCCCGGCATCCCGCCCGAGGTCCAGGGGCGAATCTTCGATCCCTTCTTCACGACCAAGGAGATCGGCAAGGGAACCGGCCTGGGCCTCTCGCTCTCTCACGGCATCATCGAGCGCCACGGCGGTCGCATCCACGTCGAGTCACGGCCCGGCGAGGGCACGTGCTTCGTGATCGAGCTTCCTCTCGTGGCGCCGGTCTCGCCGGACGAGGTCGAGGAGTCGGGGCCCGTGGATCCCGTGGCCTCCTCCGTCGCGTAGCCGCGCCGCCGCCGGCCGACCGACGCACGTCCCGCGCTCTCTGCCCCGCGTCCGCCTCCCGGCGCCCGGATGCCGGCGGAGGGCTCGGGGGACGACCCGCGACCGAGAGTCGACTTTGCGTCTCGATTCGCCGGGAGGCCCACCTTAGACTCGCGACCGGAGTGGATGTCGGTGGCATCCGGTTCCCATCCGGATCACCCCGAGACCCCGCCTTCCGGAGGCGACCGAGCCACTCCGCCGAGAGCGGTCCGTAAGCAGTCCGAGAGCAGTAGAGGAGCATCGCCATGAAGCTGGGCATCGTCGCGGGCTATTCGCCGGCCACCCTGAACATCCCGATGGACCTGATCCAGGAGGCCGAGGCGCTCGGCTTCTCCTCGGTCTGGACCGCCGAGGCCTATGGATCGGACGCGGTGTCGCCCGCGGCATGGATCCTCGCGCAGACGACCCGGATCCATGTCGGCACCGCGATCATGCAGATGCCGGCCCGGACGCCCGCGATGACCGCCATGACGGCGATGACCCTGTACGCCTTGTCGGGCGGTCGCTTCATCCTCGGCCTCGGGCCCTCGGGACCGCAGGTCGTCGAGGGCTGGCATGGCGTGCCCTATGGAAGGCCCCTGACGCGAACGAAGGAGTACGTCTCGATCATCCGCAAGATCCTCGCTCGCGAGGAGAAGCTCGTGCACGAGGGGAGGCACTATCAGATCCCGTATCGCGGCGAGGATGCGACCGGGCTCGGGAAGCCCTTGAAGAGCATTCTCCACGGAGATCCGGCGATGCGGATCCTCACCGCCTCGATCTCGCCGCGCGGCATGGAGTGCGCCGGAGAGGTGGCCGACGGGGTCTTCCCGGTCTGGATGAATCCGGAGCGCTACGACCTCTTCGAGGAGCCTCTCGAGAGAGGCTTCGCGAAGGCGGGCTCCGGCAAGTCCCTGGAAGATTTCGAGATCGCGCCCTTCGTGACGGTCGTGATGGGGGATGACGTGGATCAGTGTCGCATCCCCGTGAAGCACTATCTCGCGCTCTACATCGGCGGCATGGGCGCCCGGGGTGCGAACTTCTACAACGACTACGCGAAGCGCCTCGGATACGAAGAGGCCGCGACGCAGGTGCAGGATCTCTTCCTCGATGGGAAGAAGAAGGAGGCCGCCGAGGCGATCCCCGACGCCCTCGTCGACGACGTCGCGCTGGTGGGGCCGGCCGACCGGATCCGGGATCGACTGCAGGCCTGGAAGGCGGCCGGACGAGAGCGACGGGTGGGCTCGCTGCTGGCGGGCACCGGAGACGTCGCCGCGCTGCGGGTGCTCGCGGAAGAGGTGCTCTAGATCCCGCCGCCCTCCTGGAAGGCCAGCTCCTCGCGCTGGCGGCTCGCGATCTTCGATGCGCGCCCGGCGGCGATGCCCAACGCGAGAAGGAAGAGGGCGAAGAGGACCTGGGGCCAGGTCTCGGGCAGCGCGGGCGCCAGCGTTCGGGCGAGCAGGGCGCCTTCCCGGATCAGGATGCCGACGCCCATGACCAGCACGAAGGCGGCGAAGCCCCGCCGCAGGCGCGCGGGCGCGACCCGCCCCGCGAGCCGACCTCCCAGGAAGGCGCCCGCGATCGCCGCGAGCGCGAGGCTGCCGACGAGGGGCAGGTCGATGCTCACGTGCGCGGCATAGCCCGCGAATCCCGCTGCACAGTTCATCACGATGATGAAGAGCGACGTGCCGATGGCCGCGGTCATCGGGAGCCCGGCCCAGAGCGCCAGGGCCGGGACGATCAGGAAGCCGCCGCCCGCTCCGACCAGGCCGGTGAACAGGCCGACGGCCAGCCCCTGAAGCGAGAGCCTCGCGGGCGAGCGTCGGGCGTCGGTGGCCCCGCCGAGGCCGACCTCGCGTCGGCCCCGCCACATCGCGCTGGCCGTGAGCAGCATCATGGCTGCGAAGAGCAGGAGCAGCAGTCCTCCGTCCAGGAACGCGCCGACGCGCCCTCCCCCGTAAGCGCCCGCCACGCCGGCCAGGCCGAAGAAGAGCGCTTCTCGCAGACGCAGGTTGCCGGCCCGCGCATGCTGGATGGCGCTCGAGAGGCTGGCGATGCCCACGATGACCAGCGAGCTGGCGATCGCCTCCTTCGGCGGAAGGCCGAAGACGTAGACGAGGAGCGGGACGGTGAGGATCGACCCGCCTCCGCCGAAGAAGCCGAGCGAGACCCCGATCAGGACCGCGAGCGCGGTGCCGAGAACCGATCCCCCCATCGGCTACAGCGCCGCGAGATCGTGACGATAGGCCGCGATCGTGAGGTCGAGGTCGGGGGGCGCCCCCTCCTCGCGAAGCGCCTCCTCGACCCGGTCGAGGAGGCGGGCGACGGATCTCCCGTCGAGATCGGGCAGTGAGGCGTCGTCCGCCCGTCGGGCCCAATCACGAAGCCGTCCACGAGCCTGGTCGCGAGTGGTGCCTCCGATCTGGGACAGCCACGCGGTCAGGGACTCGAGCAGGTCGGGGAGACTCTCGATCGGTCTTCGGACGACCGGGAGATCGGCCCGATGCCAGGCGATCAGGCCGCCCTCGAGGTTGGTGACCTTCGAGACGCCTCGCTCCTGCAGGATCCGGCAGGCCTTCTCCGAGCGCTTGCCCGAGCGGCAGACGACCAGATAGGAGAGGGACGGATCGAGCGGATGCTCGGCCACCTCGGCCAGGGGCACGTTCTCCGCTCCCTCGAGCGTACCGAGAGGGCCTGCGTGCTCGAAAGGCTCGCGGACGTCGAGGACGCGAAAGCGGTCGAGGCTCGCCCCGGCCTCGTGGACGTCGATCTCGGGGACGGACGTCATCCGATCATCTCCCCAGCTGGTTCAGCGGAATCTTCAAATAGGATACGCCATTGGATTCGGGTCGGGGCATCGCTCCAGCCCGGATGTTCACCTGGATCGAGGGCAGAATCAGCGTGGGCATGTCCAGCCGCGCGTCGCGAGCCTTGCGGAGCTCGATGAACTCCTCGGCCGACGTCGAGTCGTTCAGCTGCACGTTGTGCGCCCTCTGCTCGGCGATCGTCGACTCGAAAGCGAGGGGCCTGCCTTCGGGTCGATAGTCGTGGCAGGTGAAGACCCGGGTCTCCGGCGGGAGGGTCGCGTAGAGTCGATGGACCGAGGCATGAAGGTCGGCCGCGGATCCGCCCGGGAAGTCACAGCGCGCCGTTCCGTAGTCGGGCTGGAAGAGCGTGTCACCCACGAAGACGGCGTCGCCGATCCGGTAGCTCATGCAGGCCGGAGTGTGGCCCGGCGTGTGGATCGCCTCGATCTCGAAGGGACCGACCGCGAGCCTCTCGCCGTCGCCGAGCAGCCGGTCGAAGTCCCGCCCGTCGGGAACGAAATCCTCCCCGAGATGGAAGAGCGCCTTGAATGTCTCCTGTACCCGGACGATCTCCGCGCCGATCGTCGTCTCCGCGCCGTAGCGCTCCTTGAAGAAGGGCAGGGCGCTCAAGTGGTCCGCGTGGGCATGGGTGTCCAGGACATGCGGGACGCGGAGCGCGTTCTCGTCCAGGAAGGCCGCGATCGCCGCCGCCGACCCGGTCCAGGTCCGGCCGCTCGCGGGGTCGTAGTCGAGGACGGGATCGATCACCAGGCCGATTCGCGCGTCGCGGTCGTAGACCACATAGCTCAGGGTCGAGGTCCGCTCGTCGTAGAAGTGCTGGATCTCCATCGATGCTGCCTCTCTTCCGCCGGAGCCTGGGCAGGGGCCTCGGCTGGAGCCTGGGCCGGGGCCCGGGCCTGCCCCGGCGCGTCCCGATGGACGCCCTCGGCCGGTCGGGATGATGCAACCGGAATGCCAGATTGGCCACGACGCCAGCCGAGGGCGGGGGGGCAGGAGCCGGATCATCGCCGCCGGGATGCGGCTCGGACTGGAGATCCGGTTGCACGCTGGGCGAGTCCACGCCGGGCGAGAGCGCCTCGGCCGAGAGAGACGCGACTCGTCCGCGCCGAGGCTCACCGGATCTCGCAATGCCTCCGAATCTGACGCAACGTCGTGTCGACGAGCTCGATCATCAGCTTCTGGACATCGAGCCTCGGCACGACGTCGCCCATCACGGCGATGGAGTTGCCGGAGATCACCTTCATACCGAGGCGGATTCGGGGAGCCTCCGGGTCCTCCTCTGCGTGCAACGTGAAGACCTGCTCGAGGCGGAGCGACCCGATGGAGATGCGGCTCTCGATTCGTTCCCCTACGCAGACTCGCAGCAGGTCCTCGTGCATCACGAGCGGGATCCCGCTCAGTCGATAACGCCAACGAACGCTTCGTCGGGACTCGCCGGGGGCCGCGGCGCGAGCGGGCGGGGAGATGGGCGAGGAGCGGTTGCGGCGCGACTCGAGCCCGGCGGGCTCGAGGGTCACGCGACCGATGACCCGGTCGTCCCAGACGGGCCTCTCTTCGAGCGCCGTCAGGGCTCTCCATACACGATCGCGCGTCGAACCGATCGATGATGACAAGGCCACGGTGATCAAGGGGCCGTCACTCCCTGGTGTGGAGCATGTCCTGTCGAGCCGAGAGTCGCAAGCGTGCTTCAGCCTTCGAACGAGAGGGCAGGGTGAGGAGCCGGGGAGAGGTCTCGGCGACGACCGGGATCGGCCTGCCGGAGGCCTGGGTCGCCTCGTCGAGAGACGCGCTCTCAGCGTTCCTCCGGAAGAGCTTCGAAGAATGCCTGGAGCTCCTGGATCAATCTGGCCGGCTGATCGAGAAGGACGTGATGCCCGGCGCGTTCGATCTCGACGAGACGACCCTGTGGCAGCTGCCGCGTGAGCTCGAGCGCGGATTCGGCCGAGAGCAGCTGGCTCTCGGCGCCGCGGACGAGCAGCGTCGGGCAGCGCACGTTCGAGAGATCGGGTCGGGGCGAGGATGGCAGTCCGAACCAGAGGGGGTCGAACTTGCTCCCGTATCGACCGTCCGGCTCCTCGCGAACCGAGTGCTCCGCGATGTGCCTGCGCAGTGATTCCGTGGGATGCGTCGATTCCGGAAGGAAACGGAATCGGGCGACGGCCTCCTCGAAGCTCGGCCAGGTTCGTCGAAGCAAGAGGGCCAGGCGCGCGCGACGTCGCGTGCCGCGGGCGCTGCCCCGCGCGAGATCCACGAGCGCGATGGCGCGGGTCGCCGCGAAGCGGCTCGCGTGGTCGAGCGCGACGCCCGCACCCATGGAGTGTCCGACGATGAAGACGTCGTCCCGGCCCAGCCAGGCCACGAGCGCCTCGAGGTCCAGGTTGAAGGCGCCCACTCGCCGCTCTTCGGGGTAGGCCGAGTCGCCGTGACCGCGGAAGTCGAGGGCGTAGACGGGCCCCCGCTCCGCGAGAGGGGCCGCGATGTGGTCCCACCAGTGCGCATTGGCGCCGCCGCCATGAAGGAGGATGAGCGGCGGCGGCGCGGATCCGACTCCGTGCTTCTCCCAGACGAGACCATTCAGCTCGACGGCATCGCGTGCACGGAATCGGATCGATCGGCAGCGAATGGACATGATCTTCCAGCGTCTCGTAACGTCTCGACCGGAATCCGATCTTCGTGCCGAGGCTCCGAGGTCGGGGCGGAGCGGGCCTGGGGCGTCCGAAAACGGCCTTCTCGACTTCCGGCGAGGATAGGGAATTCCCTTGCATATCCAAATGGATGCACCGCATAGCGAGACTTGACTCCGGTTTTGCATGCGCGCCGCATCCCGATCGGAGTCCGCCGCGATCGGAGTCGGAGACGCCGACCCGTCGCATCGTTCTTCCTCTCGCCGTGATCCGGACCCGTGATTCCCGGCATCGTCGAAACGCTCGATTTCGATCGGGAGAGCCCGAATTGAGCACCTTTTTGGATTGACTTCGAGAGCGAACCGTTTATGCTCGCGCCGTTTGGCAGGCCAGCCTGCTCGACGTTTTTTGGGGGGCCACGTTCATCACACCGCGACTCTGAGGGAGTCGCAACCAGGATGGGCTGGCGCGATGGGAGGAAGCCTGAAATGGCAGCCAAGAAGAAGAAGAAGGCAGCGAAGAAGAGCAAGCCCGCCGAGCTCATCATCTCGAAGGCCCGCGTGAAGGCCGCAGTGAAGAAGTGCAACGTGGGTGGAGAGTTCTACGGAGCACTCGATTCCGCAGTCCGCGATCTCATCAAGGAAGCGGAGAGCCGCGCTCAGGGGAACAAGCGGAAGACGCTGAAGGCCGTCGACCTCTAGCTCCAGCTCGGCTCGAGGCCGAAGCTCGGCCCCGGGCCGATCTCCAGGCCGATCGAGCCGATCGAGAGGTCGCTCTCCAGGTCGCTCTCCAGGTCGCTCTCCAGGTCGAGAGACCCGGAGAGCTCTCTGTAGGCCCGGGGTCGACCGAGACCCCGCGTATGCAGACTTCGCGGTCGGCCCTGCCAGCACCGCTCATGCCCCATCCGAAGGTCTGGTTCGCCCGAGAGCGCTCGGGAAGCGGGGTCCTTCGACATCGAGGGGAGTGAGCGGACGAGAGCGACGAAGACCGAAGAGGGCCCGCCAGCATCCAGCTGCGGGCCCTCCTCCTATTGAAGGTCCGCGTCGGTCGCCTGTTGAAGGTCTGCGTCGGTCGAAGGTCTGCTTCGAGGGTCTGTGAGCTCGAGCTCCGGCCGGGCGGACGAGCCGTCGACGACGATCTCATCCCCCGCGTCCTCCCCGCCGAGCACGGCCCGTGCCAGAGCCAATCAACGGTCCACGTCCAGCGGAGGGGGCGGATTCAGGTTGGCTCCGACGCGAAAGAGTCGCTCGATGGGAACGCGACGCAAGGTGTCCTCCAGCGAGAGCCCATTCGCCTGAGCCACGTACTCGAGACCGTCGCTCGCAAAGCCGGTCGCCTTGTCGATCGCTCGAGGCAGCGACTCCGGATCGCCGAGATCGAGGCGGTCGGCGACGGCTACCCGGTTCGACAGCGCGATGAGGGCGTAGAAGACGGCGCTTCGCTCTGGGGCATCGAGCGCGCGCGTCGCACGGAAGAGCGCCCGTTCGTCGGAGCGCAGCCCGGGAAGCTCCGAGATCCAGACCGGCATGGCCCAGCTCTCGAGGTCGAGAGCGTGGATCTCTTCGGGGAGCTCCGTCCGGCGCTCGGGGCGCAGGTAGCCGTAGATCCGCATCGCGTCGTCCCAGGCGGGAAACCCGAGGTCCTCGAGTCGCCCCGTCCGCCATCGCAATGCCCACTCCTCGGTCTCGGCCGTGAGCTCTTCGATCACCGACTGAATCATGCGGAAATAGAGCCAATAGTCGCCCCTGAAGAGCGTGTGGAGCAGGCTCATCAGCGGAGCGAGATCATCCTTCGGGTCGTGGGCGACGAAATAGAACTGTCCCTCGAGCGTCTGTGATCCATCCGGGGGCGACCAGTCCGGATCATCCTGGGGGCTCGGCTTCATCGTCACCGTGACGTGATTGCGAAGGAAGAGCGAGATCAGCTCGGCGTCCATCGACTGGGCCGCGCGCAGGAGCGTCTCTTCGTCTGCGGCGGCGAGGGCTTCCATCCAGCCATCGAGCTTCTGCGGGTCGACGGAGAGGCCTCTCCAGGCATCCAGATCGAGGCAGGCCACGAGCTGCTCGTTGGTCGCCATCGGAAGCAGCCAGCTCGCGTCCTCCAGTCCGATCGATCGGCAGGTATAACAGAGCTCGGCCTCGGGCAGCAGTGGAACGACCGACTCGGGGCTGGGGAGCAGGTCGATCAGCTGGCGCCGGATCGACAGGGGGGCCTCGCAGATCACGGTGGCCTGCTGCTCGGGCGAGAGCGTGGCGAGCTGCCTCTCGGCCTCACGCCGGTCGGTCCGCGCCAGCTTGAGCACGCGTCTGGCCTCGGGAATGAATGCGCGGGGAAGCTCCATCGTGCGCAACCTAGCCCGGATGAAAGTCGTGCGCTCAAAGGCGCCCGACTACGGAACGGACGAGCTTCCCTCCGCCCCGCGGCGCTCGCTATCGTTCTGGCATGCGCATCGAGGTGGTTCGAAGCAGGCTGGCCGCGCACTCGCCGGCGAGGGCCGAGGTGGCGGATCCCGAGCGGGCCGCGGTCGCGGTCGTGCTGAGGGAGGGAGTCGAGTCGGCCGAGGTCCTCCTGATCGAGCGGGCCATGCGCGAAGGCGATCCCTGGTCGGGGCACATGGCCTTTCCAGGCGGCCGGATGGGACCCGAGGATCGGTCGACGATCGGAGCCGCGCGTCGGGAGACTCTCGAGGAGGTCGGGATCGAGCTCGAGGGAGCCGAGATCCTGGGCCAGCTCGACGACCAGATGGGCAATCCCCGGATCAGTCCGAAGCTCGTGATCGCCGCGCACGCCTTCCATACGCAGGAGGAGGCCCGCTTCGTGCTCGACGAGCGCGAGGTCCAGGATGCCTTCTGGTTTCCGCTGAGTCAGCTGCTCGACGAGGCACGTCACGTGGACCACCGCATCGAAGAGCTTCCCGGCATGAGCTTCCCGGGGATCCTCGTCGGCGAGCGTCCACAGCATGTGGTCTGGGGACTCACCTACCGCTTCCTGGATCGGATGCTGGGCGTCCTCGGTCATGCGTTGCCCGACCGCTGGGGAGATCTGTCCCGCTTCGTCGATCCCTGAGGACGACCCGGGATCGCCCGCCTGAGCGGGACTTCGTCGTGCATTGAGCAGCTTGGCGCGCACCGGACACACGCGGGCTCGCACAGCCGTCTCCGACTCTCCTCTCTCCTCCTCTCTCGCGGATCGATCGTCGATCGGCGACGCGAAATGGATCATCCGCGATACCTTCTCCGACATGGCGAGCTCCTCCGCGTCGAGCAGTCCGAGACAGATCGTGATCTTCGGGGCGAGCGGGGATCTGACGCGTCGCAAGCTCATCCCCGCCCTTGCGCGTCTCAACGCGGATCCCCGCCTACCCACCGGCTTCTCGGTGCTCGGTGTGTCTCGGACCGAGATGGATGACGACGCCTTCAGGGCGCATCTCTCGCAGGGCATGACCCCGGAGCTGCGGACCGCCTTCGACGCCCTCGCGCCCCGCATCTTCTACCAGAGCGCCGACACGAGCGATCGGCGCGGGATCGAAGCCCTCTCCGAGCGGCTCTCGAAGCTTCCCGGCGGCGACGGGGCGGGGCGGATCTTCTACCTCTCGCTCAAGCCCGAGCTCTTTCCGGTCGTCGTGAGCGGTCTCGGTGAAGCGGGGCTGCTGCAGGCCTGGAATCGCGAGCAGGGCTTTCGTCGAGTCGTGATCGAGAAGCCCTTCGGCCGCGATCTCGAGTCGGCGCGCGCGCTCAACCGCGCCCTCCATCTCGCCCTCCAGGAAGAGCAGATCTATCGCATCGATCACTACCTCGGCAAGGAGACGGTTCAGAACCTGCTGGGCTTCCGTTTCCACAACGCGATCTTCGAGCCCCTCTGGAATCGGCACCACGTCGAGTTCGTGCAGATCACGGTGGCCGAGACGCTGGGTGTCGAGGCCGGTCGGGGCGGCTACTACGACGGGACCGGTGCCGTCCGGGACATGGTCCAGAACCACATGCTCCAGGTCCTGGCGCTCGTCGCGATGGAGCCGCCCTCCACTCTCGCCGCGGACGCCATCCGGAGCCAGAAGGTCGAGGTGCTCCGCGCGCTCCGACATCCGGCGCCCGAGCCCGGGCTGCCCTCGTCCATTCGGGGTCGTTATGCGCCGGGAGCCGTCGAAGGACGCAGCGTGCCGGGCTATCGGGAGGAGCGCGGGGTCGCGCCGGACTCGGAGACCGAGACCTTCGTCGCCTTGCGTGCCCACGTCGAGAGCTGGCGATGGAGCGGGGTCCCCTTCCTGCTGCGTCATGGAAAGCGGATGCCGAAGCGCTTCACCGAGGTTCAGGTCCAGTTCCATACGCCGCCCCTGCAGCTCTTCAACCGGCCTCCCGAGCTCGCACCCGAAGAGCATCAGCGCATGCTGAGGACGGGCGAGCTCTGTCATGTCCGACCCAACGTGCTCACCCTGCGGCTCCAGCCGGAGGAGGCGATCCGGCTCTCCTTCGGGGTGAAGCAGCCCGGCAATACGATGGACATGACTCCGGCCACCATGCGCTTCGACTACGAGGAGCATTTCGGCGACGGGCCGCCCGACGCCTATCAAAGGCTCCTCGCCGACGCCCTGCTGGGGGACCAGACGCTCTTCCTTCGAGGCGACGAGGTCGAGGCATCCTGGCAGTACGCCGATGCCGTCCTCGCAGAGTGGTCGCGGCCGAACGCGCCCCCGCTGCACGAGTACGAGGCGGGCTCGTGGGGGCCTCCCGAGGCCTCGCAGCTCTTCGGCGCCTGCCAGGGGAGCTGGTCTCGTGGCTGATCGATCGGAGTCCGGACGCGTGCGCCTTCGCACCCTCGCGGCTTCGAATGCATCCGCCGGCCAGGCGACCGGGAAAGAGGCCGGGCAAGCCGCCGGACAAGTGGGCGGTGAAGCGGCCGCCGAGGCAGCGGGCCGACTGGCCGGCGAGGAGCTCGTGGCGGCCTGTCGGGAGGTGCTGCGCGAGCGGGAGCACGTGCGACTCGCGATCCCCGGTGGCTCGGCTCTCGAGGCCTCCGTCGGAGCGCGGCGTGCGCTCGGTGCGGATTGGGCCCGGGTCCTGCTGACCTGGGTCGATGAACGCTGTGTGCCCGTCTCCGACGAGGCCTCGAACCGCGGAGCCGCGCGCGGTCTCGGTCTGCTCGAGGCGGAGACCGATGCCGTGGATCGTCCCGCGCCGGCCCGCGTGCTTCCGCTCTTCGAGGACGGCGAGAGCCCGGCGGACGCGGTCGCGCGCGTCGAGCGCGGCCTCGAAGACCTCTTCGCCGGGGAGCTCGACGTGCTGCTGCTGGGCATGGGCGAGGACGGTCATGTCGCCTCGCTCTTTCCCTCCCGTCCGGAGCCGCGGGGAAGAGGGGCCGCGCATGTCGCGCAGAGTCCGAAGCCCCCTTCCGATCGCATCACGCTCACGCGGCCGCTGCTCCAGACGGCCCGGCGAAGCGTGCTCCTGGCGACCGGAGAGGCGAAGCGGGAGGCGCTCGAGAGGCTGCTGCGCGCGGACCCGACCCTGCCGGCACACGGAATGCCCGGGCTGATCGTCGTGACCGATCTCGATCTCGAGAGCGCGGAGACTCACCAGACGGACCACGGTCCTGGACAGGACCCAAGAGGGGGCGGGATCGGATGACGAAGTCGGGCTGCGATGTCGGGGTCGTCGGCCTCGGAGTCATGGGGGCGAATCTCGCGCGCAACTTCGCGAGTCGGGGCCATGCGGTCGCCCTCTACAATCGGACGGCCGAAGCGGCCCGGGAGCTCGCGCGAGCGCATCCCGAGTCGGGCTTCGAGGTCTGCGAGACCCTCGAGGCTCTGCGATCCGCCCTCCAGCGCCCGCGACGGATCATCCTGATGGTGCCGGCCGGATCGGCCGTCGACGACGTGCTCGATGCCCTCGATCCGCTGCTCGAACGCGACGACATCGTCGTCGACGCCGGCAACAGCCTCTTCACCGACACCGACCGACGCAGCGAGCGCGCGAGCCACGCGGACTGGCGCTTCGTCGGCATGGGGGTCTCGGGCGGCAGCGAGGGCGCGCTCCTCGGCCCCTCGATCATGCCCGGGGGCGAAGAGGCCGCCTGGGAGGAGCTCCGACCGCTGCTCGAATCCATCGCGGCGCAATCGGACTCGGGAGCCTGCGTGACCCATTGCGGTCGCGGAAGCGCCGGCCATTTCGTCAAGATGGTGCATAACGGCATCGAGTACGGAGACATGCAGCTGATCGCCGAGTCGGCGATGCTGCTCCGACGAGGGCTCGGCCTCTCGCCGTCGGCGGTCGCCGACGTCTTCGCCGAGTGGAACGAAGGCGATCTCGAGAGCTATCTCATCGAGATCACGGCCGACATCTTCCGTAAGCGCGATCCCCGCGATCCGGACTCGCTGCTGCTCGACGCGGTGCTCGACCGCGCCGGGCAGAAGGGCACGGGGCGCTGGACGGTGAAGGCAGCGCTCGACCTCGGTGTGGCGGTCCCCACGCTCGCAGCAGCCGTGGATGCGCGCGTGCTCAGCTCCGATCGGGAGCGGCGGGTCGAGGCCGAGCGGGCCTTTCGCGACGGGCCGCCGGCCGGGCTCGAGAGGGTCGACGCCGAGGACGTGCGCGCGGCCCTCTACGCGTCGAAGGTCGCCAGCTATACGCAGGGCTTCGATCTGCTGGCTCGGGCCAGCGAGGCCTACGAGTACGGGACGGACCTCGCCGAGGTCGCTCGCATCTGGAAGGCCGGCTGCATCATCCGAGCGCGCTTCCTGGACCGTGTCCGCGTGGCCTTCCGGAAGGCCGGGGAGGCGCCGCCCCTGGCGCTCGCGCCGGATTTCCGGGACGAGATCGTCCGACGGCTGCCTCGCTGGCGGCGCGTGGTCGCAGAGGCGGTGCGGGTCGGGATTCCGGTGCCCGGGCTCGCGACGTCTTTGTCCTGGTTCGACACGCTGTCGACGGCGCGGGGCAGCGCGAGCCTGATCCAGGCCCAGCGCGACTACTTCGGCAGCCATACCTACGAGAGGGTGGATGCGCCGGGCGTGTTCGTGCACAGCGAGTGGGGCGAGCCCTGAGCCCCGGGTCTCCAGCCCCGAGTCTCGAGTGCCGCGCGAGTCCCGCATTGGCTCTCCGTGAGGTCCCTCCGATCCGCGAATGAACCCCCACGAGCCTGCACGAGCCGCGCCAGCCGCGAGCTAGCGACGCGTGTCCGGCTCATGACCCGCGCAGGCCGTGACTGGAATCGGCGGGTAGCGAAGGAAGCGGTCGTCTTCCTCGGCGCGCCCGCAGCGATGGAATGTCTGGCCTCGACGGGTCGGCTGATCTCGACGCCAGCGGCAGACGGCGCAGAGCCCGAGCCGATGCTTCTCGAGCGGATCGGGCCACGGGCTCGCAGCGCTCTCGGGGTCGGGGTCGGGCTTGCGATCCATCACGAGAGTCTACAATGCGGGTCCACGAGCGAGGCAATGCGGGCCCGATGAGCCAGGACTGGAAGCGCTGGACGGATCGCCTCGAGCCCCTCCTCGTACGGATCGAGCGTCTGCTCGACGACTGGATCGGTCGGGAGCCGGGCCCGGATCTGTTGGAGCGCCATACGGCCCTGCGTTGGCGGAGTCGTCGAGGCATCGAGCGCCTCGAGCCCATCGCAGCCGTCTCGGACTTCGATCTCGACGACCTGATCGGAGTCGATCGGGCGGTGGAGGCCCTCGATCGAAACACGCGCCAGCTGCTCGCAGGGCTTCCCTGCAACGACGTGCTGCTGCACGGCGAGCGGGGCACGGGCAAGTCCTCGGCCGTTCGGGGGCTGCTGTCGCGCCACGCGGCAGCCGGGCTGCGGCTGGTGGAGGTCGATCGCCAGGACCTGGCCGGGCTCCCCGAGCTCCTGCTCGCGCTCCGCCGCCTGACCGCGAGCGCGCCGGATCGGTGGGCCTTCCTCGTCTTCTGTGACGATCTCTCCTTTGGCGGGCTCGAGCCGGGCTTCCGGGAGCTGAAGGCGGCGCTCGAAGGAGGCATCGAGGCACGGCCCGCCCGGGTCTGCGTGATCGCGACGAGCAATCGGCGCCATCTGGTGCCCGAGACGATGGAGGAGAACCGCGCCGCGAGGGTCGACGCGC
>CAYXLY010000062.1:0-13904 GCA_964466005.1 uncultured Spirochaetaceae bacterium
AGCCCAGCGCTCGACCCTCGCCGAGGTGGAGGAGCGCGAGGAAGTCGCGCTGCGGGACATGACGTCGGAGAGCCTTGCCGGCGAGCCAGGCCCGCAGGTTGTGCTCGAGAACGGGTCCCTGGCGGACGGCGTAGACCCCCGCGCGAGGGACCCAGCGATGTTCGACGAGTCGCGCACAATCCCCGACGGCGAAGACGCAGTCGTATCCGACCGTCTGGAGCGTGTCGCGGATCTCGATGAATCCCCGTCGATCCCGGTCGAGATCGGCCTCGCCTTCGCCTCTTGGAAACGCGATCGGGGCCGCACCCGTCGCCCAGACGACCAGATCGGCCTCGATCGATTCCGGATCGCGTCCCGTCTCGGAGGCGGCGATCGGCTCGGCGAGAACGCCGCCCTCGACGACCCGGACGACGCGGCGCTCCGCCAGGAGCTCGATGCCGCGAGAGGCCGCCTCCCGAGCCAGGCGTCGTCGGGCCCGACGCGGCATGCCCTCCAGCAGCTCCGGGCTGGCGCTCAGGACGGCGATGCGCGGCTCGAGGCCCTTGGATCGCAGCCGGGCATCCAGCGTGAAGGCGAGCTCGCTGCCCGCTGCCCCGCCGCCGACGACCAACACCCGCGGAGAGCGGGCCGGCTCTCGCGCAAGGCGCTCCAGCCGCTCGTCGACCCGGCGGACGAAGGAACCGATCGGGCGGGTCGTGAGCGCATGCTCGGCCACGCCCGGGAGCTCGAGGCCCCGCACGGTCGAGCCCACGTCGAGGCTGGCCACGTCGAAGCGGATCGGAGGTCTCCCCTCGAGCGCGATCTCGCGGCGCACGGGATCGAGGTCCCGGGCCGCCGACAGGATCACGCCCGCGCCGGCGCGTCGCGCGAGCGGGACCACGTCGATCTCGAGCTCGTGGAGGGCGTAGTCTCCGGCGACGAAGCCGGGAACCATGCCCGAGTAGACGGCGGTCGCCCGGTCCAGCACCACCAGCACCCGGGTCCGCTCGGGCGGATCCATTGCCCAGCGACGGAGGACCTGCACGTGGGCATGCCCGCCTCCCACGAGTACGACGGTGTGTCGGCTGCTCAGCGGCTTTCCTTTCTCGAGGCCGTCTCGTGAGCCCCGACCGAGCGAGCCGCGTGGATGCCACCCGAGATCGAGGCGCGAGATCGCAGGTCGCGGTAGCTGGCTAGGCGCCGGACCGATGCCGCTCGACGATCTGGTCGAGGTCGCGAACGGCGCCCTTCGCCGCGCTGGTCGTCGTCAGGGCATAGGCCTGGAGCGCCTTCGAGACCTCGCGCTTGCGATCGGGCATCCAGGCCGCCGCGCCCCGCTCGTTCATGGCAGCCCGACGCCGCTCGAGCTCCTCGGCGGCCACGCACAGCTCGATCCGCCGGGCAGGAATGTCGATGCGGATCCGGTCTCCCTCCTCCACGAGGCCGATCAGGCCACCCTCGGCCGCCTCGGGCGAGACATGACCGATGGAGAGCCCCGACGTCCCGCCGCTGAAGCGGCCGTCGGTCACCAGGGCGCAGGCCTTCCCCAGCTTTCTGGCCTTCAGGTAGGAGGTGGGGTAGAGCATCTCCTGCATGCCCGGTCCGCCCTTCGGGCCCTCGTATGCGATCAGGACGACGTCGCCCTTCCTGATCTGATCCGAGAGGATGGCGTCGCAGGCGCCGTCCTGGGATTGGAAGACACGGGCGGGGCCTTCGAAGACCCAGATCGACTCGTCGACGCCCGCCGTCTTCACGACGCAGCCCTCTTCGGCGAGGTTGCCGTAGAGGATGGCCAGGCCGCCCTCGCGGCTGTAGGCATGCTCGGCGGAGCGGATGCAGCCCGTCTCCGCGTCGTCGTCGGTGCGGTCGAAATAACGGTCCTGGGAGAAGGCGACGGTCGTGCGGACGCCTCCGGGAGCGGCCCGGGCGAGCTCTCTCGCCTCGGCGGTGGCGGTCTCGCGGCGGATGTCGTGGGCGTCGATGGCCTCGCCGAGGGTCGGGGCATGGACCGTCGCTACGTCGCGGTGGATCAGGCCCGCGCGGTCGAGCTCGCCCAGGATCGTGAAGATGCCGCCGGCGGCGTGGACGTCCTCCACGTGGTAGCGCTCGCTCGCCGGCGCGACCTTGCAGAGGTTCGGCACCCGTCGGGAGAGGGCGTCCATGTCCTTCATCGTGAAGTCCACGCCCGCCTCGTGAGCCACTCCGAGGATGTGGAGGATGGTGTTGGTCGAGCCGCCCATGGCGATGTCGAGGGTCATCGCGTTCTCGAAGGCCTCGAAGGTGGCGATGCCGCGGGGCAGGATCCGTTCGTCGCCTTCGAGATAGTGGCGATGCGCCAGCTCGACGATCCGGCGTCCGGCTCTCTCGAAGAGCTCCCAGCGCCGGGCGTGGGTGGCGAGGATCGTTCCGTTTCCGGGCAGTGCCATGCCGAGCGCCTCGTTGAGGCAGTTCATCGAGTTCGCGGTGAACATCCCCGAGCAGGAGCCGCAGGTCGGGCAGGCGGAGCGCTCCATCTCGAGCAGCTCCGCGTCGGAGACGGAGTCGTCCCCGGCCGCGATCATCGGGTCGATCAGGTCGAGCTTGCGTCCGGTCCGGTCATGGGTCCCGGCGCTCTTGCCCGCCTCCATCGGTCCGCCGGAGACGAAGATCGTCGGCACGTTCAGGCGCATGGCGGCGAGCAGCATGCCGGGCGTGATCTTGTCGCAGTTCGAGATGCAGACGAGCGCATCGGCGACGTGCGCCTGGACCATGTACTCCACGCTGTCCGCGATGAGGTCCCGGGACGGCAGGGAGTAGAGCATCCCGCCATGTCCCATGGCGATGCCGTCGTCGACGGCGATCGTGTTGAACTCGACGCCCCAGCCTCCGGCCTCGTCGATGACCTTCTTCACGCGCTGCCCGATGTCGTGGAGGTGGACGTGCCCTGGAACGAACTGCGTGAAGCTGTTCGCGATCGCGATGATGGGCTTGCTGAAGTCGGCATCGGTCATGCCGGTCGCCCGCCAGAGGGCACGGGCGCCGGCCATGTTCCGGCCGAAGGTCGTCGTGCGGCTTCGATATCCCTGCATGGCGGCCATTCTAGCAGCCCGGCGCCGATACGGTGGCCGGCCTCCTCAGGAAGGCTCGACGAACGCCTCGTAGATCGCGCGCACCGTCCGCTCGAAGTCCTCGTTCTCGACGCCGACGATGATGTTCAGCTCGCTCGAGCCCTGATCGATCATCCGGATGTTGATGCCCTCGCGCGCGAGCGCCCCGAATAGCAGGGCGGCGGTGCCGGGCGTGTGACTCATGCCGCGGCCCACGGTCGCGATCAGCGCGATGCCCCGGTGGATCTCGAGCGAGTCGGGCTGGCAGGCCGACTCGATCTCGTGCTTCAGGTCTTCGAGGCGGTCCTCGACGAGGGCGTCCTTCAGGACGACGGACAGGGTGTCGATGCCGCTGGGCATGTGCTCCCAGCTGATGCCGTGTCTCTCGAGCACGGCGAGGAGTCGCTTGCCGAATCCGATCTCCGCATTCATCAGCGTCTTCTCGAGGGCGAGGATCGTGAAGTCCTTGCGGCCGGCGATGCCCGTGATGCGGCCCGTCGGCTTCGTCTCCCCGTCGCCTCGCGAGATGAGGGTGCCCGGCGCCTCGGGGTCGTTCGTGTTCCGGATGTGGACCGGAATGCCGACCTCCCGCACCGGAAAGATCGCCTCCTCGTGGAGCACCGTGGCCCCCATGTAGGCGAGCTCGCGCAGCTCGCGATAGGTGAGGGACTCGATCGTGCGCGGAGACTCGACGATGCGGGGATCGGTCATGAGCAGCCCCGAGACGTCGGTCCAGTTCTCGTAGAGCTCGGCGCCCACCCCGCGTGAGAGGATGGCGCCCGTGATGTCACTGCCGCCGCGGGAGAAGGTCTGGATCCGGCCGTCCGGCCGCGCGCCGTAGAAGCCGGGGATGACGCCCCGCCCCGCGTCCGTCAGGCGGGCCGAGACGGCGCGCTGGGTCGGCTCCGGCAGGAAGCGGCCCGTCTCGTCGAAGTGGATGATCTCCGAGGGGTCGATCAGGGGACGGTCGAGAAGCTTCGAGAGCACCAGGCCGGAGAGGTACTCGCCGCGACTCGCCGTGTACTCGACGCTCGCCCCGTCGCCAATCCGGTCGAAGGCCTCGGCGAGCGCGGGGTCGAGGTCGCAGTCGAGCTCGAGATCCGAGACGATCTCCTGGAAGCGTCGGGCGATGGCGTCGAAGAGGGGCTCGAGCGGCTCCTGGCGCGCGGCCGCGCGATGGGCCCGGTAGAGCAGGTCGGTCACCTTCTCGTCGCCGTCCCTGCGGCGGCCCGGCGCCGAGGGCACGACGAAGCGGCGATCCGGATGGGACTCGACGAGCCGGCGCACCTTTCGGAGCTGTTCGGCGTCGGCGACGCTGCTCCCGCCGAATTTGCAGACTCGGATGCCCATCTCGATCCCACTCGCCGACCGAGGCCCCGGCCCGATCGCGGCCGCAGTGTACTGGCCCGCCCCGACGGAGGAAACCCGGGCTCCCGACCCGGCGCGGGCCGCCGGCCGTCACCCGGGGCCGGAGCGCGCGGCGTGCACCGGGCCCGGCGTGGGCGCCGGCGCGTGCGCGACGACATAGACTGGGGAGGAATGGGATCGAGAGCGAGCCGAGCAGGCAGGGACATGCGGCTGGACGCCTATCTGGCGCGAGCGGGGCTGGCGTCGAGGAGCCAGGCGCGCGAGCTGATCCGCCGAGGGGCCGTGGCGGTCGGGGGCGAGATCTGTCGCCAGCCGGCCCGTCGTGTCGCAGACGGCGAGGCGGTCGTGCTGCGCGAGGAGACTCTCGAGTCGCCGGCCCTCGTGCGGGACTTCCTGCTCCACAAGCCCCCCGGAGTCTCCTGCAGTCACGATCCGCGGGAGTCCCCGATCGTCTTCGACCTGCTCGAGGAGTCCCTCCGACGCCGCGGCCTGCGCATGGCGGGGCGTCTGGATCGGGCGACCTCGGGACTGCTCGTCCTGACCGCCGACGGCAATCTCGTCCATCGCCTCACCCACCCCGCCCGCAAGCTCCCGAAGCGCTACCGGATCGGCTTCGAAGGCGAGCTGGCGGTCGACGCCGTCGAGCGCTGCGCGGCAGGGATCTGGCTGGCCGGGGACGCGCGGCCCACGCGTCCGTCCGAGCTGACGCTCGAGGACGCCGGCCGGGCGACGCTGGTGCTACGGGAGGGACGCACGCATCAGGTCCGACGGATGATCCGGGCCCTCGGCGGCGAGGTCGTCTCGCTTCATCGGGATCGGGTCGGCGGCCTCGATCTCCCCTCGGACCTGTCTCCCGGAGCGCTTCGTCCGCTCACGGCAGACGAGCGCGAGCTCCTCTTCAACGAGAGCAGCTTGTAGCCGCCCGTCGAACGGATCGTCTCGACGTGGCCCTGCTGCGAGAGCGGGCGCTCGTAGGGCAGCGTCCGGTTCGCGACGAGCAGGGCCCGCGCCCCCGGTGCGAGCCAGCCCGCGAGTGACTCGAAGATCGCGAGCGCGGGGCCGAGGTCGACCTCGGGCCCGCGATGGTGGAAGGGCGGATTCGAGAGCGCGAGCTCGAAGCGGGTGCCCAGCGGGTCCTCCCGCGCGTCCCACCACGCGACGCGACAGCGGTCGCCGAGGCCCAGTCGATCCACGTTCGCCTGCGCGCAACGCACGGCCCGCGCGTCGGCATCGACGAGCAGCACCTCGCACTCGGGCCAGAGCGTCGCTGCCGACAGTCCGAGCACGCCGACTCCGCAGCCGAGATCGACGAGGCTTCGAGGGGCGCGGGAGCCGACGAAGCCCGGCAGCGCCTCGAGCAGCATGGCGCTACCGGCATCGAGCTTGCGTGCGCTGAAGACGCCGGGCGCGGTCTCGAGCGTGAGCTCCCGTCGCTCGCCCTCGCTGGACGGGAAGCTCACCCGGATCGGCGCCGTGGGCTCCGCCTGCGGCCCGGGGCCCGAATCACGCCGGAAGCGGACGGCGCGCGCCTTGGCGCGGTTCGCGACGACGATCCCCTCCTGCCCGAGCTGATCGGCGAGTCGCTTCACCGCGGAGACGATGCCGAGGGTATTGGGACCGACCAGGACGAGCGCGCCGCCGGGCTCGAGGATCCGCCAGGCCTGGGCGAGGTCGTCGAAGGTCGCCGCGCGGCTCTTCTGCAGATGCACCACGGCCTGACGCTGGCTCGCATCGGGCAGCACCCGGGCGTCGGCCACGACCTCGAGGTCGAAGGCCTCGGCGGCCCGGTAGCGATCGCGCCAGGGCTGGACCGACACGCCGCCGTGGGCCTCGACCGCCAGGTCGGACTGCAGCTCGCAGACGGGTCCCTCGTGCAGGACGCCCGGGTCGAGCACGAGCGCCTCGGGTCTTCGGTCTCTTCTTCCGGCCATGGCGCGCACCATAGGCGATGGAGGCCGGCTCGCGCAGGGGAGCCGGTCCGGATCCCGACGGACGACGGGTCGGCCCGATCGGTCAGTCGGCTCCCGGGATGCCCGCATAGGGGGGCCGCTTCTCGACGTACGCCATCCACATCGCGTCGAGCAGGGTCCACAGGATGTCGAGCTTGAAGCGCAGGATCTCGATCGCGCGATCCTGGCGCGCACGGGTCCGGAAGCGGTCGAGCGTGAGCTGCAGACCGTGATCGACGTCGCGGCGCGCCTCGTCGAGGCGGCGTCGGAAATAGTCGTAGCCCTCGGCGTCGATCCAGGGATAGAGCGTGGGCCAGCTCTCGAGGCGCTTGCGATGGAGGGAGGGGGCGAAGAGCTCCGTCAGGGAGGAGGCGGCGGCCTCGTCCCAGGGAGCCGTGCGCGCGAAGCTCACGTAGGCGTCCACGGCGAATCGAACGCCTGGCAGGACATGGCGCAGGTCGATCACCTCCTCCCGCTCGAGTCCCACGGCCTCGGCCAGGCGCAGCCAGGCCTCGATTCCCCCCTCGTCTCCCTCGCGACCGTCGTGATCGAGGATCCGCTGGATCCAGACACGACGGACCTCGCGATCCGGACAACCGGCGAGGATGGCGGCGTCCTTGCGCGGGATCTGGATCTGGTAGTAGAAGCGATTGGCGACCCAGCCCCGCACGGCCTCGCGGTCCAGGCCCCCCTCGTTCATCGCCCGGTGGAAGGGATGGTGGACATGGTAGTAGCGCTCCATGTCGCGCAGCTGGCGCTCGAATCGCGCGCGCGAGAGCGGCGGCCGCTCGTCGATCGGCGGGAGGGCGTCCATCAGAGCTCGATCTCCATGCCGTCCCACGCGACCTCGATGCCCGCCGACTCCAGCCGGGCTCGCTCTGGCGAAGCCTCGTCCAGGATGGGGTTGGTGTTGTTGATGTGGATGAGGATCTTGCGGCCGCGAAGCGAGGCGAGGCGGTCGAGCATTCCGTCGGCTCCGGTCTGGGCGAGATGACCCATCTCGCGGCCCGTCTTGTCGGCGGCCCCCCGCGCAGCGAGCTCGTCGTCGCGCCAGAGCGTCCCGTCGATCAGGACGCAATCGGCGCCTTCGGCCGCTTCGGCGACGGCGGGCGTCCAGCGGCCGAGACCGGGGGCGTAGAAGCAGCGTCCTCCGCTCTCGAGGTCGAGGAAGCCCAGTCCGAGGGTGTCGTCGGCCGCGGGACGGTGGCGTCGAGGGGAGTAGGGCGGAGCCTCTCCGGGCAGCGGGATCGGCTGGAGCTCGAGGCCCGGCAGCTCGGGAATCCGAAAGGCCGCCTGGCCGAGGGCGTCGACGGGATGCCAGTCGACGCCGCAGTAGTGCTCGAGGACGCGAAGCAGGGGATAGCCCGTCGTGAGGTCGTCGTGGACGCTCGGCGTACAGTAGACGGGGAGCCGGCGGGTATGCTCGCGCAGCGTCATCAGACCCGTCGAGTGATCGATCTGCGCATCGACGATCAGGACGGCGGCGATGGCCGTATCGCGAACGGCCCGCGCGGGCTGCAGGGCGGGGCAGTGCTCGATCTGCTGGCGCAGGTCGGGCGAGGCGTTCACCAGCAGCCAGTCGTCGCCTCCGTCGCTGACCGCCAGCGACGATTGGGTGCGCGGGGACGCCCGGATCGTTCCCGCTCTCAGGCCGGCGCAGTTCGGGCAGTTGCAGTTCCACTGCGGGAAGCCGCCGCCGGCGCCGGATCCGAGCACGATGATTCGCATCGGGGATGCTGTCTCCCTGGAGTGGCGGCTCCGCGCACGGGCCTCAGAAGGGCTTCACGATGACGCAGATCACGATGCCGATCATCAGCAGCGTCGGCACCTCGTTGGCGATTCGGAAGAAGCGCTGGGGGCGCTCGTTGCGATCCCCGGCGAAGTCGTCCCGCCAGCTCATCATCGCGAGGTGGGCCGCCAGGAGCCCGGCCACGAGGACCAGCTTCAGCCAGAGCCACAGACCGGCATGAACGACATAGCCCGGCGTTCCCGGGATCGCGATCAGGCCGAGGCCGAGGGCGAGGGTGGCGATCATCGCCGGCCGCATGATGAAGCGGGAGAGCTTCGCCTCCATCACCTTGAAGGTCTCGGACTGGTCGCTCCCGGGCTCGGCCTCGCAATGATAGACGAAGAGGCGAGGCAGATAGAGGAGTCCCGCCATCCAGGAGATCACGGCGATCACGTGGAGGGCCTTGATCCAGGGATAGAGGGCGAGGAGGAGGGGAGGGGATTGGGACATGCTCGTTCGGGTCAGAAGTTGAACTGCTCGGCGAGATTCCGCTCCGAGAGGCTCTGGCCGGCCTCGAAGAGCACCTGCACCTCGATGTCCCGATTCTCGCAGACCTCGACCTCGACCACCTCCCGGACCTCGGTGGAGTCCGCCACCGCGCTCACCGGCCGCTTCTCCGCCTCGAGGACCTCGATCCTCACATGCGCCGTCCGCGGCAGGATCGCGCCTCGCCAGCGCCGCGGACGGAAGACGCTGATGGGAGTGAGCGCGAGGACGCCCGCGTCGAGCGGCAGGATGGGACCATGGGCGGAGAGGTTGTAGGCCGTGCTTCCGGAGGGCGTCGCCACCAGCACGCCATCGCAGATCATCTCGTCGAGGCGGATCACGCCATCGATGCTCACGCGGAGCTTCGCGGCCTGCCGGGTCTGCCGCAGCATCGAGACCTCGTTCATCGCCTGAAGCTCGACCTTCGCTCCGCTGTCGAGATGAGCCGTCATGCGAAGGGGATGGAGGCGGGCGATCTCGGCATTCCGGATCCGCTCGAGAAGATCCTCCTCCTGGTAGGGATTCATCATGAAGCCGACCGAGCCGCGATTCATCCCGAAGATCGGCTTGCCTCGCGTGATGAAGCGGTGGATCGTCTGGAGCATGAAGCCGTCGCCCCCGAGCGCCACGATCACGTCCGCATCCGCGGGAGGCTTGGACGGGTAGCGCGCCTCGAGCGCCTCGAGCGCGGCCTGGGCATCCGGGGTCCGCGCCGCGACGAAGGCGACGTGCTCTGCGCCCTGGAAGCCGCGCTCCTGCGGCTCCTCCCGGGCTTCCGGATCTGCGCCCATCGAGTCCTGGCTCATGCCATCCGTGCTCCCACTCCGGGACTCCTGCACCGGCCTCGGCCGGAAGCCCGACGCGTCCGGGTCGCGATCGCCTGGATTCTAGCAGCGACTCGTCTCGTTCCCCCGTGTCGTCGGCGCCGGCCCGGGCGGGCCCGTGAGGCGGGGGTCGGGTACGATGCGCCCCGATGCGGGCTCCCCGGAGAGGCCGCTCGCGCCCGAGCGGCGGAGGGTCGCAGAGGGGACGACCCGAGAGTGGGATGGGGAGCGTGACCGTGACCGCGAAATCTTCCGGCGCGGAGGGGTGGAGACGCTGGGGCAGGCGCGGGGCCCTCGCGGCTCTCGTCCTCTTCGGGGTCTATCTGCTCGTCGGCTTCCTCGTCCTGCCCCGCGTGGTCGAGAGCCAGCTGGTCGGGGCCGCACGCGAGCAGCTCGGCCTGAAGGCGAGCGTGGGTCGGGTGGGCTTCGATCCGCTGCGTCTCCGTCTGACCTTCGAGGAGCTCGCCCTCTCCGAGCCCGAGGCGCCGCGTCCGCTCTTCGCCGTCGAATCCCTGCTGCTGGATGTCGATGGCTTGCTCGGGTTCCTCCGGGCCGACGTGAGTCTGGACGAGATCCGCCTGGTGCGGCCGCGTCTGTCGCTCGAGATGGACGAGTCGGGCGAGCTGAATCTCCTGCGCGTCCTCGCCTCCGCTCGCTCCGAAGGAGCCGAGAGCCTCGAGTCCGAAGCGCAGACGGGATCCTCGTCCTCTTCGGCTCTCCCCCCCTCGACCTCCCCTCCGGCCTCGACGGAGGAGGATCCGGGAGGGCCCTCCGACACGGCGCTGGTCGTCGATCTCGGGGTACTTCGGATCGAGCAGGGCGCCTTCGACTTCCTGGATCGCAGCGGTCCGTCTCCGTTCCGGCTCGGCCTGACCCCGATCGACCTCGAGGTCGAGAATCTCACGACTCGAGCCGGGGTGGCCTCGCCGGGCTCGCTGGCGGTGCAGATCGGGGAAGGCGGTCTCTTCCGTTGGGAGGGGACGGTCTCGGCGGAGCCCTTGCAGTCGGAGGGCCGAATCGAGCTGGTGGACTTCGATCTGCGGAAGCCGTGGGAGTACGCGCAGGACCGTCTTCGCTTCGAGGTCGAGCGCGGCCGGCTGGGCCTCGAGGGCCGTTACGCGATCTCGCTCGCCACGGGAGGCGCCACGGGCGTCTCGCTCTCGATCGAGGAGGCCGCGGTCGGACTCGAGACGGTCGAGCTCTCCGTCTCCGGGAGCGGTGCGGAGCTGATCGCGCTTCCCTCGCTGCAGATCGGTGGGATCCGAGCGGCAGTGGGCGGGGGCGAGCCGCTGCGTCTCGAGATCGGCTCGATCCGGGGGAGCGACGGGCGCCTGGCTCTTCGTCTTCTGAGCGATGGGAGTCCCGAGCTGAGCGGAATCTTCGCGCCCTCCGGAGAGTCGGCCGGGGCCGCGACCGAGGGCGAGACCGAGGGCGAGATCGAGACCGAGCCCGAGATCGAGAGCGAGAACCAGCCGGCGCGCCCGGACGAGGAGGCCGGGTCCCAGGCGGACCCGCCGCCCGCCCCCGGCTCCGGTCCCCGGATCGAGCTGGATCGCCTCGATCTCTCCGGATTCGCGATCGCCTTCGAAGATCGATCGAGAGCGGAGCCGGTCTCGCTTCGTCTCGCGCCGCTCGATCTCGAGCTGACGGGCTACCGAAGCGCCCCGGGATCTTCGTTCGACCTCCGACTCCGGACCGGGCTCGGTGAGTCCGGAGTGCTCTCCGTCGCCGGGGCCGTCGTGCCCGATCCTCTCGACGTGCGCCTCGAGGTGGACCTGGAGACTCTCGCCCTCTCGGACCTCGCCGCCTATCTCGAGGACGTCGCCCGGCTGGAGGTGGGAGCGGGAAGTCTCTCGAGCACGCTCTCGGTGGGCATCGGCGCCGGGGCCGGCGGCGGAGAGGGGGCCAGCCCGGTGAGCTTGAAAGGACGGATTGCGATCGACGGCCTCCAGACGCGCGATCGCCGCTTCGATCGGGATTTTCTCGGATGGCGCGCCCTGCGACTCGAGGGGCTGGATCTGAAGCCGGAGGGCCTCGCGCTGGAGGAGGTCGCGCTCGAGGCAGTCGGGGCCCAGGTCCTTCTGGGACCGGAGGGAGGATCGAACCTGGAGGCGATCTTCGGGCAGGAGCAGGCGATCCAGGCGGCGTCCGAGAGAGAGGGACAGCGAGATGAAGAGGCCGAAGCGGGAGCCCCGGAGATCCCGGTCGCCGATGGCGAGGAGACCGGCGCCGGGCAAGCCTCCCTCCCTGTCCGGATCGGTCGCATCACGATCGTGGACTCGGGCGTGCGCTTCGTCGATCAATCGATCGAGCCCGAGCTCTCGATCGCGCTCTCGGAGATCTCGGGCGCGATCGAGGGTCTCTCGACGGCTCCCGAGTCCCGGGCCCGGGTCGCGATCGAGGGCCTCTTCGACCGGACGGCTCCGCTTCGCGTCGCGGGTCGGATGAACCCGCTGGCGACCGACCTCTTCGCTGATCTGACGGTCTCTGCGCTCGGAGTTCCGCTCTCGCGGTTCTCGAGTCTGTCCAGCCGGTTCGTGGGCTACGGCATCGAGCGCGGAAAGCTCGACCTCGATCTCGACTATGCGGTGGAGGCGAGCCGCATCGAGGCTCGCAATCATCTCGTCGTGGACGACCTTCGGTTCGGACCGAAGGCGCCGGGCTCCGCGGCGCTGTCGCTGCCCCTGCCGCTGGCGGTCGCCATGCTGCGGGATGCCTCTGGCCGGATCGATCTCCGCATCCCGGTCGCGGGCCGACTCGACGATCCGTCCTTCGACCTCTTGAGCGTGCTCGGACGCAGCCTCGTCCAGCTCGTCATGAAGGCCGGCACGACGCCCTTCGCGCTCCTGCCCATTCCAGGAGGGCGGGATCCATCCCATGTCGTCTTCGAGCCCGGTGGGGTCGGACTGGACCCGGAGCAGAGGGAGACGCTGCGGGCGGTGACGGATCTCCTCGCTCGCAAGCCCGAGCTGCGCGTCGACATCCTCGGGCGCGCGGATCGCGAGCGGGACGCCCGCGCACTCGCCAGGGCCCGCATCGAGGACGAGATCCGGCGCAGGGCCTTCGAGGCGCTCTCCGCCCGCGAGCGCACCCGTCTGGGAGGTCCCGAGGCATTGCTGCTGGACGAGGCGACCCGGCTTCGCATTCTCGAGTCGCTCCATGCCGAGAGGCGGGCGGACCCGAACGGCTCGCCCGAGAAGGGAGGGCGTCCCGAGCAGGGCGGGAGCGACGCGAAGGAATCCGGAGGTGAGCCGGAAGGCGCACGGCTGGAGGCGCTCGCGGCCGACCTCGAGCTGGAGGAGGGGGCCCTCGAGGCGCTCGCCCGTTCACGGGCAGAGGCCCTTCGAGAGATCCTTCGGCGCGATGAGCGGGTCGATCCGGAGGCGGTCCGACTGCGAGAGACCGAGGTCGTCGAGGGCGCGATGGATTCACCGGCCCCGACGGAGCTCTCGCTCTCGACCCGTTAGCCGAGGGGGATTTCTCCCTGTCTCGGCCCTGATCGGGCCTCGCCAGCCGTCCGCGATCCGATCGTGACGAAAAAAACGCTGCCACACGAGCGATGGGGCGGTTATGGTAGGCGCCGGCATCACATGGATGCCTTCCTCTTCGAGGCATGACGGCGACCCGATCCGACCCGCGTCGGACAGTCGGACCGCTTCGAGGAAGAACGGCTGGACCCGGGGATCGGGTCCGGTCGCCCAGGTCCGAAGAGTGACGCGCAAGCGAGGAGCGAGAAGAGACGATGGATTCCGATCAGGTGGCCAACGGCGTTCAGAGTGCGGTCGACATGGCGATCGAGATGGTTTCGACATGGGGGATCAGCGTCGTCGGGGCGATCGTTCTCCTCATCGTCGGGCGCATCGCTGCGGGATGGATCCGAAGGAGCGTGACGAAGGCCCTGACCCGGGCGAACGTCGATTCCTCGCTCGTGCCCTTCTTCTCGAGCATGATCTACTACGTCGTGATCGGCGTGGTCCTGATCGCGGTCCTGAATCTCTTCGGGATCGAGACGACCTCGCTGATCGCCGTCCTCGGTGCCGCCGGCCTGGCCGTCGGTCTGGCCTTGCAGGGGACGCTCTCGAATTTCGCGGCCGGCGTGATGCTGCTGATCTTCCGGCCGATCCGGGTGGGAGACTACGTCGAGGTCGCGGGGCAGGGGGGGACCGTGGCGGAGATCTCGATCTTCAGCACCCTGCTCAATACGCCGGACAACGTCCGGATCACGATCCCCAACGCCCAGGTATACGGCGACACAGTCAAGAACTACTCGTTCAACGACACCCGCCGCGTCGACCTGGTGATGGGCATCGCATACGGGGACGACATCGGCAAGGCGATCGAGATCATCGAGCGCGTCGTGACGTCGGATGAGCGCACGCTTCGGGACCCGGAGCCCACGATCGCCGTGAACGAGCTGGCCGAC
>CAYXLY010000063.1:0-13864 GCA_964466005.1 uncultured Spirochaetaceae bacterium
CGGTCTCGCCGACCTCCGCGAGCAGGCGCGCCGCCCCCTCCGGATCGTAGGCCGAGGGGCCGATATCGGCATATTCGGGATGCATCGGCCCGACATGATGGTCCTCGGCGACGAGGCCGTTGCCCTCGATCCCGAGCACCCCGAGAATCCCGAGCACGTCGGTCGAGCCCGAACGCGAACGCTCGGGGACAGGTCGGATCCACGAGGGAAGGAGGCAGTCGTCGCTGCAGCAATCCGCATGCCGCGGTCCGCCAGGTCGCGAAGGGGGGCGCGGATCGCATCTACCCGGAGTCACGTCATCGAGAGATTGAAGAATCTTCAGGACTCTTCGGGGGAGGCGACCTGGGGCTCTGCCCTCTGCTCCGAGGGACCCGGATGCCCGGCTCCGGACCCCATCGGCAATCGGACGACGAAGCGGGCTCCGGCCTGGAAGGACGGATCGAGCTCCAGGGAGCCGCCGTGCTCGCGCACGATGTCGAAAGCGATCGGCAGCCCCAGCCCGGTCCCCTCGTTCGGCGGCCGGGTCGTGAAGAAGGGGTCGAAGATGCGGTCCCGGACCGCCTCGGAGATGCCTGGGCCGTTGTCGGAGACGTCGACCTCGATCCAGCCCTCCGCGACCCGGCTCTCGGCCAGGATCCGACCGTCGCGAGCTCCGCGAAGGGCCTCCCTGGCGTTCAGGAAGAGATTCAGGAAGACCTGCACGAGTCGATCCGGGGAGGCCTCCACTTCGGGCAGCGACTCCGCCAGACGGAAGTCGACGCGCAGACCGGGGTCGGCGTCGAGAGAGGCGAAGCGGGCCGCCTCCGTCACGGTGGCGTTCAGGTCGCATCTCCCGACCTGCTCCGAGGCAGTGCGGGAGAGACCGAGCAGTCCTTCGACGATCCCCTGGATCCGGTCGAGACCGATCAGCGTCTCGTCGATGACGTCGACGAAGTCTCGCGTCTGCTCCGCGAGATCCTTGGGCAGATCTTCCTGACGCGCCTCGAGGACGCGGGTGCCCTCGCTCAGATAGGCCAGATTGGCTCGGACGAAGGCCAGCGGGTTGTTCACTTCATGAGCCACGCCCGCGGCCAGGATGCCTACGCTCTCGAGACGCTGGCTGTGCTGGAGCAATCGCTCGGTTCTGCGCTCGCGCGTCCGATCGCGGAGCACGACGAAGTAGCCGGCCGTGTCGCCAGACTCGCCCCGTGCGATGCCGAGCCCGATCTCCAGGATGCGGTCTCCTCGATCTTCCAGCTCGCAGGAAGCCGGCGTCTCACCGCGCTTCAGCGCCTCCATCATCTCAGCGAGGCGTCGGCTCGTCCGTTCCGGGCCCAGCGCATCGAACAGATCGGCCAGTGGACGTCCCCGGAGTCGATCTCCCTCCTCACCCAGCAGACGCGCCGCCATCGGGTTCCAGTCGACGAGAAGCGCATCGTCGTCGGCGATGAGAACGCCGTCCCGGGAAGCCTCGATGACATCCCGCCGCGCGATCGGCTGCAGCTCGAGCAGCCGGTATCGCCGGATCGCAGCCACGACCAGAAGCGACGTGATGCCCAGAGACGCCGGGGTCAGCGGGTACCCGAGCGGAAGCAGCTGAAGCGTGAAGAGGAGATGGAAGCCGAGAGGCATCGCGATCCCCACGCAGAGCAGCGCCATCCTACGGCGCTCACGCGGCGAGCGGGACGTGCGCGCGATCCATGCACAGGTCCCCAGCCCCACCCCGGCAGCCAGATTCGTCCAGACCTGAAAGCTCCAGAAGAGGACGCCGGGCTCTGCCTTCATGCCCCCCGGCGCCAGGACGTTGGAGTCGATCATCAGTCCGTGGAAGTCGTGGCTCCAGAAGGCCGCCAGGAAGAGCCAGAAGGGAGCCAGGACGGCCCATCGGGCCTCGCGGCGCGTCTCGAAGAGCTCCACGCGGGCATGGAGGAGCATGAGGAGGCAGAGGACCGGGGCCATGAAGCTCGCCGGGACATGGCTCGCGAGCTCTCCCGCGCGCTGGAGCTGGGCGTCGGGCAGCCCTTGAGCCCCCATGCCGAGCATCCAGAGAAGAATCAGCCACAAGAGAGCGAGCAGGTAGCGCCGGACGAGCCCCGGCGTGCCGCTGCTCGCCGTATGGACGATCGCCGCGACCACGAGGGGCCCGCTGAGCCCGATCTGGAAGAGGAGCGCCTCCATCGGAGGATCCATCGGCCGTTCGGCATCGTCGGCTGACGACGTTCTCGCTCCGCCGATCCGGCTCGCGGAGCGGCGACTCGTGCGGCCTCCCACCCGGCTATGCTCCAGCCGTCATGTTTCCGATGCACGACGAGAATCCCCAGGTGCTCACGCCCGCCGTGACCTATGGGCTCGTGGGCCTGAACGTGGCGGCGTGGATCTTCGTGCAGGGGCTCGGCCAGGAGACGGCCCTCGTCCGCTCGATCTGCGAGCTCGGCTTGATTCCGGGTGAGCTTCTCGGGCGTATACCGGAGGGAACGCGGGTCGAGCTCGGGCGGGCCAGCTGCGTGATCGGAGGCGACGGGAGCGCGCTCACCGTCGTCACCTCGATGTTCCTCCATGGCGGCTGGATGCATCTCATCGGGAACATGTGGTTCCTCTGGATCTTCGGCGACAACGTCGAGGACTCGATGGGGCATGGGCGTTTCGTGCTCTTCTACCTCCTCTGCGGGCTGGCCGCCGCCGCCCTTCAGGTCGCCGCGGCGCCGGAGTCCCGGATCCCGATGGTGGGCGCTTCGGGCGCGATCGGAGGAGTGATGGGCGCCTACGTCGTGCTGTACCCGCGCGTCCGTGTTCACATGCTGGTCATTCTCGGCTTCTTCGTGACCCGCTGGGTCGTGCCCGCGGCCTTCATGCTCGGATACTGGTTCCTGATCCAGGTCCTGGGCGGCGCAGCGTCTCTCGGCCGCGTGGGACAGGGCGGCGTCGCCTTCTGGGCCCATGCCGGCGGCTTCCTGGCAGGCGCCGCGCTGGTCCTGCTCTTCCGACGGCCGGAACTCCTGGAGCGCCATCCCCATCGTGGCTGGTCGCAGGAACCCTGATCCGAGGCGCGCGACCTCGAGAAGGCCTCCCTCGACGCGAGCCTCAGATCAGCGCGACGAGGACATGCCCCGACATCGTGACGAGCACGCTCGCCACGGCGTAGGCGGCGGCATAGCTGACCGCGGGCTCGCTGCTCTCCGCCGACCGCTGAAGCACGTTGAGGGCCGCCGAAGACGTCATGCCCCCGCAGACGCTGCCCAGCGACTCGAGCGCGTCGAGCCGGAAGACCGTTCGGGCCACCAGCACGCTGAGCACAAGCGAGACGACCACGATGGCCGCTGCGCTCCCCAGCGCGAGGGCCAGGTCGATGCCCGCCGCCTCGGCGAGATTCCGCCCGGCCTGGATGCCGGTCTCCGAGACGAAGAGCAGGATCCCGAGGTCCCGCACGAGCTGGCGCGCCGAGAGGGGAACCGCCGCGCTGAAGGGACCGATCTGACGGCAGCGCCCCAAGAGCACGCCGGCGAGCAGCAGCCCTCCGGCCAGCCCGAGCGAGAAGTCGAATCCCGAGACCTCCCAATGGAGGCTCCCGAGCACGACTCCGAGAAAGATCCCACCCGCATACATCGCGATGTCGGTCTGTGCGCTGCTCGGCTCCAGTCGGCCCAGCTCGCGAACGGCAGCCTCGACCCGGCGGGCCTCGCCCAGGAGCTCCACCACGTCGCTGCGATGAAGCACGGCCTCGGCCGAGGGCTCCAGCAGGACGGGGCCGCTCTCGATCCGACCGACGAGGACCTGGTATCGACCGGTCAGGTCGAGCTCCGCGAGCGTCTTTCCGATCGCATCTCGCCGGGTGATCTGGACGCGCCAGCTCGGCGGATGCTGAGCGAGGCGCGGATCGTGGATCTCGCGTCCGACCAGCGCCTCGAAGCCCTGAAGCTCGTCGACCCGCCCCGTCACCCGGACCCGATCCCCGACTTCGAGGCGCGAGCTGGCCGTCGGGAAGAAGATCCGCTCCCCCCGCCGCACTCGCGTCACGATGCAGCCGGTGCGCTCGCCGAGGGCCAGCTCGCCGAGCGATGCGCCCGCCAGCTCCTCCGAGTCGACCCGGAACGTGCGCGAGATCTCGGGGCTTCCGTGCTGGGGCTCGAGACGCTCGAGGGGCGAGGAGGGAACGCCCTGCCCTGCTCGCCGCAGGCGATCCGCCCGCAGCGCGGGCCAGACCTGGATGGCGAGGACGAGCCCCAGCAGTCCGATCGGATAGGTCAGTGCGAAGCTCACGGCCAGGAGCGTGCGGTCGGGCACGATCTCCGAGACGGCGGCGTAGGTCGGTGCGCTCGTCAATGCGCCCGCCAGGACCCCGGCCATGGTGGAGGCATCGATCGCGAAGACGCGCGCGAGTCCCCACGCCATCGCGATGGCGAAGCCGTTGACGAGCACGCCCGTCGCGACGAAGCGCCAGCCCCGCCGTCCCTGCGACCTCGACAAGAGTCGCGGCCCGGCCTCGAAGCCCACTGCGTAGATGAAGAGCGCGAAGCCGAAGAGTCCCACGGAGAGCTCCGGCAGTCGCTCTCCATAGACCGCATCCAGGCTCAGTCCGAAATGCCCGCCGATCAGCGCCAGCAGAAGCGTGCCGCCCGCGGGCCCGAGGGAGACGCCCCGCCACTCCAGTCGGCCGAGCAGGTAGCCCGAGACGATGACCAGCATCATGCCGGCCAGGGGGATCTCGTTCAGCGACTGCAGGAATCCGTCGAACACCGTCCCCGCAGCCTATCACGTCGGACTCCCCGGCTGGAAGCTCGACGGGCGCGATCACGCCCGCCCCGCCGTTCGCCCCGCTCGCCGCGACGACCGCGACGGCGAACCTCCGGGACAGGACACTCGCGCGGTGATCGGTTCCGCTAGACCGAGGCCGAGGGGATCGTCGGGATCGAACGGCTCAAGCGGAGCCGAAGAATCGTCTCAGAGCCGCGAGACGCTCTTCGAGCACCGCGTCTGCCGTCGGGCTTCCCTCGACGAGGTCGTAGCCGTGCACGGCTCCGGGAACCTCGCGACATTCCACGGGCACGCCCGCGGCCTCGAGCGCCCGGGCGTAGGCGAGCCCTTCGTCACGCAAGGGATCGAACTCGGCCACCTCCACCCGAGCGGGCGGCAGGCCTTCGAAGCGTTCGCGATGGAGGGGGGCGGCATAAGGCGGAGGGATCTCGGGGAGGCCGCTGCCTCCGCGACTCGCCTCGCCGACGGCGCCGCGGAGATAGACCTTCCACATGTTCCGATTCGACGCCGTCCGCCACATCGGCGTGTCGGAGAACGCGAGCGCGGAGTCCGTCTTCGTCTCGTGATCGGTGACGGGGTAGATCAGGATCTGGGCGCAGATCGGCTCGCCGCCGTGGTCGAGGACTCTCTGAGCCACGCCTGCGGCGAGAGCGCCCCCGGCGCTGTCTCCGAGCAGAGCGATCCGCTCCCGGTCGACGCCGAGGCTCTTCGCATTCTCATGAACCCACAGGAAGCTCTCATAGGCATCGTCGAGCGCCGCGGGAAAGGGATGGTCGATCGACAGTCGATATTGCGGAAAGAAGACACGGCAGCCAGCAGCGAGCGCATAGCGCTCGGCGTAGGCGAGATGGCGAGCGGCATGAGAGAGGAAGAAGCCGCCCCCGTGATAGTCGAGGAGAGCGGGAGCGGCCTCGGCATCGAGATTCGAGGGCTCGATCGCGACGAGATCGATCGTGCGGTCGCCCGCACCGCGAATCGGGTGCCTCCGGACCCGGACCTCGTCGCTCCAGCGGAAGGAGCGTCTCTGGAGCCGGATGAGTCCATCGATCAGGCGAAGCAGCAGGCGATTCGAGGGAATCGTCAGGCTGGGAAGAGAGGCGAACTCCGGCTCCAGAGCATGCTTCCCGCTCATCGGAGCATCTCCCCGGTCCGTCGCGGATCGAATCGTGCCATTCCCGCTCTCCCCTGTGATCGACGGCCTCGGCGAGGCCTCCGGAGTCGACCGAACTGCCCCAGCCGACGGCTCGCCTCGCGGAGCGTCCGCGGCGATCCCGCGGCGAGGCGACGCGCCACAGGCGACGCTGCCTCAGTCCGCGCCTCGAGGCAACGTCGGCAATCGGGGTCGGGATCGGGATCGGGATCGGAACGAAGCCGACTCCCCGTTCACGGGGGTCATCGATCGGGTGGGCGCTCGGTCCTCTGGCCTGCCGAGCGTCCCTCGGCCCCGACCGGGGAGACTCGAGAGCTCGCTTCGTTCTCCGTCGGCTCGTCGGGCTCGCGGGGCCGCTCCACGCGCGTCGCTGCCTCGTCCCGCCGCAGATCACCTTGGAGACCGTCTCGCAGATCGCCTCGGAGATCGACCTCGATCGCCCTTCGAAGACGATCCAGGGTCTCGACGGGCACGACCCTCAGGTCCTCTTCGAGCCCCGTGGCGGTCCTTCGAAGCTCCGCCGACTCGTCGGCGAGCCGGTCGAGTCGTTCGGCGAGCATCGTCGCGATCTCCTCGAGCGCTCGATCGCTCCGGTCGACGCGATCCACCAGCCCCGCCACATCCTCGGCGCGCGCATCGACCCGGTCCGCGAGAGACTCGATCCGATCCGCGATCGTCGCGATCCGGGCGCGATCCTCCTCGCGGGCCGAGCGAACCTGCGCGGCGACCCGCGCTTCGAGCTCGTCGAGGAGCTCGCCTCGAAGCGACTCGTTCTGCGAGGCCACGTACTCGGCCGTCGCGATCGTGACCGCGCTTCCGGCCCCGGACTTCGGCATGAAGGGGAGTGTCGTGCAGCCGGGCAGGCCGAGGAGCCCGACGAGAAGTCCGAGCCCGACCGAGCGCTTCGCGACCGAGCCCTTCGCTCGGGGCATTCGACGAGGTGATCGCGACATCCAGCCCTCCCCTTCCAGGAACCCGTTCAGAGTCCGCTCGAAGCCCCTCAGAATCGGAAAGTGAGTCCGGAGCTGAAGGAGGCGAAGTCGAGGTTCTCCAGGTTGCCCCCCGGAGACACGTAGGCCGCCTCGACGTTGAGGACCAGGTTCTCCGACACGAAGAAGTCGAGGCCGGCTGCGGGTCGGATCACCGCATCGGTTGCCCGATCCCCGAAACGGGTCCCGTCGACGCGCCGGCCTTCGAGCTCGCCGCGCATGACGCCGATTCCGAGCCCCACGAAGGGCTGCAGGCTGCCGGTGAAGGGGTAGATCTTCGGGCCGGCGGTGATCAGGAATCCGTCGAGCTCGGCGTCTCGGAAAGAAGCGCCCGCATCCGCCGGAGGCTCGATGTCGAAGCCTTCCAGGTACTCTCCCCGAACCTCGATCGAGACGTTGGAGTGGACGCGATAGCCTGCGAAGACGGCACCCCCGAAGCCGTTGTCCACGTCGGCACCGGAGGCATCGAAGTCCTCGACCGCATACAGACCGGCGACACCGAGAAAGGGACCCGTACGCGCGAATCGCTCCCGATAGGCCTGCATCTCGGCGCGCGCCGCGTTGGCCACGGCTCGCGCCTCCTCGGCCGCGCTCCGCGCCTCCTGGGCGGCCGCATCCACGTCCTCGAGCGCTCGTCGAAGCGCCTCCGAGTCGGTTGCGTTCAGCCCCGACTGGCCCTCCCCCTCTCCAGCTCCAGCTCCGGCCGCGGACTCCTGCGACTCGTCGGCCTCACCGTCTTCGGCCTCCGAGCCGGCGTCCGGAGAGCTCGCGGGCTTCGAACCGGGCGCCGACCCCTCGCCGGTCTCGCCGCGTCCGATCTCGTCGAGCAGGGCGCGCGCCTCCGCAGCGGCCGACTCCGCTCGAGCCGCAGCCGCCTCGATCCGATCGTCTCGCGAGCCCGCAGGCCCACTCCCGCGCTCGTCGTTCTCTGCAGCAGAGAGCCCGAGCGGATAGGCGAGGACGACTGAGGCGGTCACCGCCATCCATCGGCCCCACCCTGCAGACGCTCCGTTCTTCCGGAATCTCCCTCGATCGCGGGTGCTCATGGACAATCCCTCCGTCCAGCCAGATGGGATCCCGGCCACGTCCTTCACTCCGACTCCGACGCGCTCGGAGGAGTTCGTTGGAGCTCGAGGAGCCTCGATCACCCAGCCTCTCGACCGGGCCGGGGACCGACCGGCGACGTCCCACTCTCCGCCGACAATAGAATGCACAGCGGAAAAGTCCGAAGCCGCCTCCCGGAGTCGACATCGTCCCTCGAGGTCAGGCCACAGAGCGAAGCAGATGGACCGTCGCGACGATCAGGCTCCAGGACGCGAGGCCGAGAGCCATGCCGACCATCGCTCCCCGGGCCGCAGCGAGGCCGTCTTCCCGCCTCGACACCCGGACCTCCCGCGTCCAGCCGGCGCGGCGACCGAGAAGGCCCAGAAGCCAGGCGTCCTCCGCGAGGTCGTCTTCCTCGAATCCGAGCGGGGTCTTCGTGTCCGCTCCGCTTCCCAGAAGAAGGTCCCGACCCTCGCGCGTCCGGCCCTCGGGGCAGCGGCATCTCGATTCGATGTCGACCGACTCGTCCATTCTTCCATCTCCCTTCCTAGGGAAGGACGGCAGAGGACCGGGAACGGTTACAGCGAATCGAGGTCTGTGGCCCCGAACTGATCCGAGCTTCGAATGAATGGCATCCTGTGGACGACCAAGGGCCGGGGACCCACAGGGGAGGATGGCGAATGCCGCGCCCGCTTCGCCGTCTGGACGTGGACCGCCTCCTCGATGCAGAGCTCGCCGGTCTCGCGCACGAAATGCGTGAAGAGCCGCATTTCGTCGCCTGCCGGGCCCCGACGTCAAACTGCACATGACATGATTGTCAATCATGCTTGGATATCTGGATCCCAGGCTCTATATTCCGGCGCATGGCCCGCCCCCTCGCAGCCCACTCCGAAGCGAGCCCCCCGCCGGCCGGGAGCACTCGATCGCGCTACCGGGACAATCTCGCCCGACATCTGATCGGCATCTCGCGGGACCTTCAATCCCGCGTGCGGAGCGCACTCGAGACGCGGTGCGGATACGCAGGGCTCCGGCCCAGCTTCGGTCCGCTCCTGGCCCTTCTCTGGAACGAGGCCCGGCCTCTGGGATTCCTCGCGAGCGAGCTCGCCATCAGCAATCAAGCGGCCAGCCAGCTCGCCAATCTCGCCGAGCGTGCCGGCTACCTCGCGCGCGAGCCCCATCCGACGGATCGACGCTCGCGACTCGTCGCCCTCACGCCCCGCGGCCGCAGCGTGGTCGAAGACGGGATGTGGATTCTTCGGGCCACCGAGGCGGAGTACGCCGCGCTCCTCGGATCCGGACGCTACCGGCATCTGACCCGCGCTCTCGGGGAGCTCTACTGTGCCCGCGGCCTGACGGCGCATGCCGATTCCTCCCTGGACATTCGAGCCAGCCCTTCGATCGGAGTCCTGTCCCTGCTCTCGGAGCAGATCCAGCGCGAGCTCATGGAGGCGACCTCGGCACGCGGACACCGGGGACTCAAGATGTCCCATGGCCAGGTCCTGCCCCTGATCGGCCCCGATGGCGGACGGATCGGACAGCTCGCTCGGATCCAGCGTGTGAGCCGACAGGCGATCTGCGCGACGACCCAGGACCTCGAGGAGCTCGGCTACCTGCGGCGCGGACCCGACCCCCGGGACCGTCGCGGCGTCGTGCTCGAGCTGACCCGCCAGGGAGAGCGGCTGATCGAGGACTCCGTCTCCTCGCTCGATGCGCTCGAGGCGGGCTTCCGTGAGGTCCTCGGCGCCGATCGGCTCGAGCGCCTGAAGCGAGCCGCCCGTGGACTCTACGATGCGCTCGGCCTGGAGCGCGAGGTCTTCGAGATCGGAAGCGGAGCCGAGGCCCGCGCCGCGGCTTCCGGCGCCAGGACGAGCGCGAGGACCGGCTCCCATCCCCGTCGAAGAGGGGACCGCGGCCGGGACGGCGCCGAGATCGAGCAGCTCGCGACGAGGCTGCGCCGATGGCTCGGCAGCGGAGACGCAGCCCGGCTGGCGGCCGAGCTGGACCCGAGAGAGACAGAGAGGAATCTGGCATGAGCTACGACTGGATCGCCGCACTCGTATCGATCGCGACGCTGATCGCCTTGACCTGGGCCGGCCGTTTCCTGGCCTTCCGGATCCCGGCCCTCCAACACATGCGCGAGCTGAATCGGGAGGCGGACCGCGTGAAGCTCTCTCGCAAGCGTTTCGCCGAGGCCGTGAAGATCAACAACAAGGCGGGGCTCGTCACGAACCTCGTCTTCTACGTCGCGATTCTTCCCTTCTGCGTGAGTCTGGAATCGATCCCGCTGTGGCAGCACGCGCTCCACATCGCGGGCATCCTCTTGATCTTCGACTTCTTCTACTACCTGACCCACCGATTCCTCTTCCACGGTCCTCCGTTGAAGAAGGTCCACGCCCTGCATCATCAGGCTCGAACACCGACCTACGTCGACGCCCTCTACGTGCACCCGGTCGAGACGGTGATCGGCCTCTCGCTCTTCCTGCTCTCGATTCCGCTCGTCGCCGTTCTCTCCGGAGGGCCCCTGAACGCCTTCTCCGTCGCGATCGCCACGCTGATCTTCACGCAGGTGAACACGATCAACCACACCTACGTGAATCTGCCCTACTTCCCCTTCAAGACGATCGACTACGTCACGGGCGTGCATGCAGCCCATCACATCGACATGAATCACGGCAACTTCGCCACGCTGACGATGCTCTACGACTGGCTCTTCGGCACCTACGAGAAGCCCGTCAGTCGCGCCGCGCCCTGAGCTCCCGAGCTCGCGGCTCGGGCACGCGGTAGGGCTCGGCGCTCGGCTTCCACTGGATGATCTCGATGGGGTTTCCATCGGGATCGTGGAGCACGAAGGCCAGGCAGTCTTCGAACTCGACGGGATCGCTCTGGCACTCGATCCCCAGCGAGACGAGCCCCGCGTGAGCCGCGCGCGCATCCCTGGCCTCGAAGGAGATGAGGGTGCGTTTGTCGGGAAGAGGGTCTCGCCATCCGTGCCAGAAGAGCTGCACGATGGCGCTGCCCGCGACCACGCCTCGCACCATCCGCGAGACGGCGCCCGGCACGCCCGTCACCGACTCGAACTCGGCCCCTTCCAGTCGGCGTTCGAAGATCCGCTGGAAGCCGAAGACCCGTTCGTAGAACTCGAGCGCCCGCTCGAGATCCGCGACCTCCAGCGAGACGTGCGAGAGCCGGGCCAGCCCTGCGGACGCGAGGCCGTGGGCCATCAGAAGACGATCTCCGCCAGGCCTTCGAGATGAGCGAGATCCGGCTTCACGGGAACGAAGACGAACTCGTCGCAGCCGATCGACTCGAACTCGCGGACGACGTCCCGGATCGCGTCGGGCGTGACCGTCCGAACGGCGCTCGAGAGCTGCTCGACCCGGCCCGGCAGGACCTTCGGGTAGTAGTCCGCGAAGTAGGCCGCCAGATCCTCGCTGGCCTTCGGACCGACCGAGTAGTAGCAGCCGCAGAGGAGTCGGGGCGATCCCGATCGACCGGCCTCCCTCCAGGACTCCTCGACCACGTCGAACATGCCCCGTGCCTCGCCGGGATCCGCACCGAAGCTCCAGGTCACCGCGCCGTCCGTGAACTTCCCCGTTCGACGGAGCGCCTTCTTGCCATTGGCGCCCAGCAGCAGCTCCGGTCCGCCGGAACGGATGGGCGGCGGACCGATCGCACGCACGCCCTCGAGCAGGGATTCCCCCTTCCAGAGCTCGCGCAGGGTTCGAAGCCCCTCCTCGAAGCGAGCGCCCCTGCCGGCGCGCGGCGAAGGAGCGACGTCGTAGTCGTCGAGCGGCGTCCCCAGCCCGACCCCGAGGCTGAGGCGTCCGCCGGAGAAGTCGTCGAGGCTCAGGCTCTGCTTGGCGACCACGCCGATCGGATGGATGGGGAGGATGATCACGTTGGCGAGCAGTCGGATCCGAGAGGTCACGGAGGCGGCGGCCGTCAACGCGAGGAGCCAGTCGTAGCCGGCGTAGGTGAGACGCTCGCCCATGCAGAGCGAGGCGAAGCCCGCCTCTTCGGCGCGGCGCGACCACTCGAGGACCAGCTCCTTGCGGGTTCCCCGGAGATTCGTCGGCAGTCCGACCCCGATCTCCATTCCAGACCTCCCTCTTCGACCTCGATCCGCGCGCCCAAGACGACGACGATCCGGACCGGAACCCGGACGACGGACGATAGACGATCGATGCGCGCTCGCCGCGCCCCTTCCACGCTTCGAGAGAGCTCCGCCCGCCCGTCGCGACTACACGGGAGCCACACGAACCGGAATCGCGCTCATGAGCGGGATTCCGGAGAATCGCGCGCAATCCTCCTGGACGCTGATCAGGAGTCCCACATGGCTCCCGTTCTTCCGGACGTCGGTCGCTCCGGACGCGGCGACGCCCCAGCAATGGCTCATCGAGACGAGACCGGGACGAAGATCCCGGTCCGGCCAGACCACCGCCTCCGTCTCGCCATGCGCAGAGGCGAGACGGACGAGGTCCCCGCGGACCAGTCCTTCCCGCACGAGATCCTCCGGAGACATGAAGGCGGGATTCGTCCCGTATCGCTTCGTGAGGGCCTCGATGTCGGTCCCCACGGAGTTGAACGTGTTCGACATCCTGCGGCTCACGAGACGATAGGCGTATCCGGACCGCTCGAACCGGTCCGTGAGTCGGAAGTCCCGGAGCTCCTCGAGCATGAGATCGCTGCCGACCGAGAGCTTCGAGCTCACGCCCTCCTCCCGAGGCTCGACGAAGACCGGATCCTCGTCTTCGAAGAGCACCTTCTCGGGATCGCGTCGCAGGCGATCGAATGCGATGCGGGATCCCTTCGTGACGAGATCGAGCACCTCCTCGGATCCGGGTTTTCGGCTCATGTCGAGCTTCGTCCGAGGTGTGCGCACCCCCATGATCGGAAACACGCCCGCCTTCAGCTCGAGCTCGAGCCCCATTCGTCGCGCCAGACCGTAGAAGAACTCCCAATCCTCCAGGAGATCCGATCCATGCGGCGGCTCCACGATGGGAGGCGCGTACTGGCCGTAGGGCTGGCCATGGCCGAGCGCCGGAGAGACCGTGAACAGATTCTCGGTCGAGAGCGTCGAGCCCGGCGTCTCGAGCGGGAGCTTCGGCGCGAGCACGTAGTCCGCGAGTCGCGCGGTGTCCGTCAGACGCGGCTCGACGGCGACGTGGAGATCGAGCGACTCGAGCGCCGCTCGCGTGCGACGGGGATCGGGCCAGGCCCTCATGGGATTGCCGCCGATCGTGACCAGCGCGCGAATCCGCCCCTCGCCCTCCAGCAGGATCTCGTCCGCCAGGGCCGACGTCGGCAGGCCGCAGACCGCAGGCGGGAGGTCGGGACGTGAGCGAAGGGGCGCGCCGTATCCATCGACGCGATAGGGAGGGATGGCCTGCGCCCTGAAGTCCCTGCGCGTCGTGAGAACTCCTGGATTCAGGACGCGATCGCCGGCGCGCCGAAAGCGTCCACAGATCGAGTTCAGGCAGAGCACGAGATACTCGGTGACGTTGCTCCATCCCGACATGTTCGCGCCGGTACCGGCCGTCACGGAGCCCTTCGACGCCTGCGCGAAGATCCGCGCCGCCTCCCGAATCTGCTCTGCGGGCACGTCCGCGCGCTCGGCGACCCACTCCGGAGTGAAGGGCTCGACCTCGGCACGAAGCGTCTCGAAGCCGCTCACGTTCTCCCGGACGAAGGCTCGATCGAAGCGGTTCGAAACGATGATCTCGCGGATGATCCCGGCCAGGATCGCCGGGTCCGTTCCCGGGCGCGGCTGGAGGTGAAGCGCGGCCTGCTTCGCCGTCTCCGTCCGTCGCGGATCGATCACGATGAGCTTCAGCCCCCGGGCGCGGGCGCGAGCCAGACGGCGGGCGGGGTTCGCATGGGGGATGCCACCGGAGATCGCGACCAGCGGATTCGTCCCGACGAGCATCCAGGTGTCGCACTCGTCGAAGAC
>CAYXLY010000064.1:0-13757 GCA_964466005.1 uncultured Spirochaetaceae bacterium
CATCGCCCTGAAGTAGCGATACTTCAGCGACTTGATCTCCTCGAGGTCCTGCAGCTGCGCGACCTGCCTCGCGAGCGTCTCGATATCCGCCATGCGCGTATCTCCTCTGGTCTTCGGGGCCGGCTCCGAGCGCAGACGCTCTCGGCTGGACGAGGTCTTGTCAACCGGCTTCGTCGACCCGGAGCGGGGTTCCCGCCGAGGCGAGACCTCGATCCCGACCGAGAGGCGCTTCGCCCCATCGGGTCTGGACGGCTCCGCCGCGTTCGATCATCATTCGACGGCGCCCTGCATGCGGAACCGACGTTCTGCAGTCCGCCGTCCCGTCACCCCGCCAAGGAGCCCGGACCGACATGAGCGAGATCACTCCCTTCAAGATCGACATCCCCGACGCCGAGATCGCGGACCTGAAGAGGCGCCTCGCCGACACGCGCTGGGCCGACCCCGAGACCGTCGACGACTGGTCCCAGGGCATCCCGCGAGCGTATGTCGAGGAGGTCTGCCGCTACTGGCAGCACGAGTACGACTGGCGCGAGCGGGAGGAGAGACTGAACCGTTTCCCTCAGTTCAAGACCGACATCGACGGCCTCCAGATCCACTTCATTCATGCGACGTCGCCCGAGCCGGACGCCATCCCCCTGGTCCTCACGCATGGGTGGCCCGGCTCCGTCGTCGAGTTCCAGAAGGTGATCGCTCCCCTCACCGACCCGGTCGCACATGGCGGCCGGGCCGAGGACGCCTTCCACGTCGTCTGTCCCTCCCTGCCCGGCTATGGGTTCTCGGACAAGCCTCGCGAGACGGGCTGGGGCGTCGAGAAGATCGCCGATACCTGGTCCGCGCTGATGAAGCGTCTCGGATATGGAAGCTATCTCGCGCAGGGGGGAGACTGGGGCGCCATGGTGACCTCGTGCATCGGCGCGCGTGATCCCGAGCACTGCCGCGGCATCCACCTGAACATGCCGATCGCCCCTCCGACCGAGGAATCCATGGCCGATCTCACCGAGCAGGAGCAGGGCGCGCTCGCGGGCATGGCCCACTACCAGGAGCAGGACAGCGGGTACTCGAAGCAGCAATCGACGCGGCCTCAGAGTCTGGGCTACGGGCTGGTCGACTCACCCGCCGGGCAGGCGGCCTGGATCCTCGAGAAGTTCTGGAGCTGGACCGATTGCGACGGGCATCCGGAGAACGCGCTCACGCGCGACGAGCTGCTCGACAACGTGATGCTGTACTGGCTTCCGGCGACCGGCGCCTCCTCGGCCCGCCTCTATTGGGAGAGCTTCGCCTCCCCGCCGATGATGGAGATCGAGGTCCCGGTCGCGGTCAGCATCTTCCCGAAGGAGATCTTCCGAAGCTCCCGAAGGTGGTGCGAGGCGCGCTTCCAGAACCTCGTGTACTACGAAGCGCTCGAGAAGGGCGGTCATTTCGCCGCCTTCGAGCAGCCGGAGACCTTCGTGGAAGAGCTTCGACGCGGCTTCCGCCCGATGCGGGAGGGCGTCCGCGATCAGCGGAAGGATTGAGTGCGGCCAGCGCCTCATCCTCCTCGGCGGCGCAGCGCCGCCGAGGAGGCCGCCGATGGGGATGAGGCAACCGCCGACTCGAGATCAGAACTCGTAGCTGACCATCCAGGTCGCGCGCTGCTCGAAGATGTCCTCGCGGCTACTCAGGACGCGCTCGTACGAGAACCCGGTCGAGATCCCGTTCCGGAAGGGCACCCGGACGCCCCAGGCCATCGTGATGATGTCCTCGTTGCCCATTCCCGAAGAGCCCAGGTTGGCCACGTCGACCCCGTCTCCCCTCCGATCGGCCGTGATTCCCGAGAGCACGCCCTGAACGGTGCGGAGCGGCTGGCTATGACCGAGCCCCGCGGACGAGGCGAGGTCGATCTGGGTGCTGCCGTCGCCCGAGTCCATGTAGGCGAGGCCATTGAGCTCGATGAAGGGCACGATGAAGTCCGCGCCCGGAATGAAGTCCACGGCGAAGGCCTGATCGAGATGGATGTTGTAGAAGAGCAGGCTGCTGTTGGCGTCGCCGTCGATGGGGAGCTGGGCCCCCAGCCCCGCGATCAGGTGGATGTCCTCGGGACCCCAGCCCACGGTCACGGCCGGGATGAAGATCCCGTCTCCATGCCCTTGCAGCACGTCGTCGTTGCCGAGCGGAATCTCGAAGCGGAAGCTCGGCGTGACGATGAGGCCGCGCTCCCGATCGTCGATCACGGCGTACTTGAAGCCGGCTGAGACGTTCATGAATCCCTCTTCGTTGTCGAGGGCGAAGTTGTCCGAGCGGAGGATGGTGAATCCGTCCTTGGTCGCGATGAAGGCCAACCGATCGGTGATCGCGAGCCGCGCCTGAAGTGCCAGGACGCCCACCTCACCGCCGTCGAAGACCGAGTCTTCGGGGAAGTTGTGGTAGATGCCGACGAGGTTGAGACCGGTCGTGATGTAGGGATCCTCGAAGAGATAGGGCATGGACATCGGCGCCACGTGGCCGGCGGGCCGCGCCTCTCTGTCGCACGTGAAGTCGGGGAAGAACCCATCGCAACGCTCGTCGGCCATGGCCGCCGTCGACAGGAGACCCGAGAGGACCAGCCCCAGCCAGGCGATGAGCCCGATGCAGAGCGATCGGTCTTCGCGAGACTGCCCGACCTCCACCGGCGACGAGGATGCGCGACGATTCCTGAGACCCGACATGATCCGACTTCCTCCCTGATTCCTGGACCCACAGCCCCGACGCGCTGCGCACGAGACCGCCCTGGAGCTCGACGGACCGATCTCTCTTCCGAGGGCGGGCCAGATGCGAGCGCGGTTGAACGTTTCGCGGTGCGGAGGAGCAACATGTGTGCCAGACGGCTCAGTCGCTCGAGTCGCCGGACTACCGGTCCGGCTGGATCGGCGTGCGACATGCGGTCACGCTTCCGTCCCGACGCGCGACATCTCGCCCCTCGATGGAGCGGCGGCGGCGATGGCGCGACGCGCGAGCGCATGCAGCGCCTCGCTGCACGCCAGCCACCGTCGAGCGAGCCGAGCGCGAGCCGATCCGGATCCGATCCGGAGACGATCGCAGGCCAGGGCCGCGAGGATCGCCCCTGATGGCGGGCTCGCCAATCGGGCGATCCCGAGCCCGCTCGCGCTCAGTCGATCTCGAACGCGGGTCGCTCGCCGATCACCTTCTCCTTGCGAAGGCGAGCGAGCTCTTCCGCGGACAGTCCGAGCTCGCCGCCGAGCACCTCGTCGTTGTGCTGGCCGAGGACGGGCGGCGGCGAACGATGCCATCCTCCCTCTCGCGACGAGAGGCGGAAGGGAAGTCCCGGGTAGCGCTTGCGACCCGCGACCGGATGCTCCAGTTCTTCGAGGAAGCCTCGAGCCGCGATCTGGGGATGCGGCCAGACGAAGTGCGCGTTCACCAACGGCGCCGCGGGAATCCCCGCAGCGACGAGCCGCTCCACGATCTCGTCGATCGCCTGCTCCGCGAAGAAGGCCGAGAGCGCGGACTCCACCGCGTCCGCGTTCGCCCGGCGGCCCGCCTCGTGGGCGAGCTCCGGGGCGCGTGCCCACTCCGGACGACCCAGAACCTCGATCAACGCCTGCCACTGCGCGTCGTCGACGATCGCCAGCGCCAGAGCCCGTCTCGAGTAGCGGGACTCCGAGGTCGACGGGCGGGTCCGGTAGACGCCCTGGGGTGAGGCCAGTGGACCGCGATTGCCCGTCCGGGTCAGGAGCTCGCCGTAGGCCGTGTACTCCACGACCTGCTCGGCAGCGATGTTGAGCGCGGGCTCGACGAGCGGCACCTCGACGAGCATCCCGGAGCCCGTCCGATCGCGCTCCTCGAGCGCCATGGTGAGCGCGACGATCGCGTGCATGCCTCCGATCGGATCACAGAAGCCGCGGAGGATCAACGGCAGGTCCTCGTACCCGGTGATCCAGGCGAGCCCGCTCGCCTGCTCGACACTGGGGGCGAAGCCCGTGCGGTCGCGCCAGGGGCCATCGAGCCCCCAGGCCGGCATCCGCACGGAGATCAGCCGCGGGTTGATCGAACGCAGCGTCTCCAGGTCGAAGCCGAAATTCTCCATCACGCGCGCCGAGAAGTTCTCGATGACGACGTCCGCGTCCGCCAGCAGCCGACGGAGGAGCGCCTTGCCGTCCTCGCTCTCGAGATCCAGGGTGATGGCACGCTTGCTCGTGTTCGCACCGTGGAAGACGGCCGAGTACTCCCACGAGCGATCGGTGCGGACCGCGCCGGAGAATCGCATCCCGTCCGGCCGCTGGATCGACTCCACCTTCACCACGTCGGCGCCGAGCGCGCCCAGCGTGCTGGTGACGACGGGTCCCGCCCAGAAGGCCGTGAGGTCGACGATCCGGAGCCCCTCGAAGGCCGGTCCGTCCCTGTCCTCGGTCCCTCCGACCCGCGCGGAAGAGGTCGCTGGGCTCTCGGGCAGGCCCGCCTCGACCTCGGCAGTCTGCTCGCCGAGCGCGGGCGCAGGACGCACGGGGGGCAGCGCCAGCCCTTCCACCCGGTAGGGAACGCGCGGCTGCTTGAAGCCGTCGGGATGATCGACGAAGACACCTCGCTCACGGAGATGATCCATCTCGAGGACCGTCCGACCGTCTCCGATCGGAGCGACCGGAATCCGCATCAAGGTGCACAGCTCGATGATCTCCGCGACGGTGTGCTCCTTCGTCCAGCCATGGACGATTCCCTGAATGAAGTCCATGTGCTGCATGCGGGCCCGGCCGTCGTAGAAGCGCGGGTCTTCACCGAGCTCGGGATGCCCCATGAGCGCGCACAGGTCCTTCCATTGCTGACCCGTGTAGGTGCAAAGACCGACCCAGCCATCCTTCGCCGGCTCGATGGACGGCAGCTCCAGGGCCTGCTCGAGCGGACCGTCGAAGAACTGACCGAAGAGGTCGTGGTAGACCGTCATGCTGAGCAGCATCGACTCGAAGACCGAGCAGTCGACATGCCGTCCGGCGCCGCTCGCCCGGGCCGATCGCCAGGCCGCCAGCGCTCCGACCCCCGCATAAGTGCCCGCGGCCCACTCCCCGGCCCTTCCGCCGGCGGCGACCGGGCCACGCGCCGGCAGTCCCCGGTAGGCCGTCCCTCCGATCTCCGCCTGCAACGTGAACTCGGTGGCGGGCCGATCGGCCCAGGGACCCTCGAGGCCCCAGGACGAGATCGAGACGAGGGAGATCGCCGGGTTCTGGTCGCGGAGGACCTCGAAGTCCAGGTTCCGGACCCGCAGGCCGTCGGGACCGAAGCTCTCGAAGACCAGATGGGCGCTGCGAGCGGCTCGAAGAAGCTTCTCCCGGCCCGTCCGGGACTCGAGATCCCAGATCACGCTCCGCTTGCCGGCGTTCAGGTACTGAAAGAGCGCCCCGTCGCGGCCCTCGAGATCCCGACCCGAAGCGCTCCAACGCCGCAGGGGGTCCCCGTCCGCGGACTCCACCTTCACGACATCGGCCCCCGCGTCGCAGAGAAGCTTCGTGGCATAGGGACCCGCGATCTCCGTCGAGAGGTCGAGCACGCGCACACCCGCCAACGGCCAGCGATCCGAGCCCCTCATGCGCGCCTCCTTCGCGGGCGGTCTCCCGTCGCATTCATTCCGGGTCTGCGGATCGTTCGGCCCGATCCCTCGTTCACCCTCTTGCGGCCGCGTCCCTTCACGAGGCCCGCAGCCTCGGCAAGACGTCCTTCGCGATTCGCGCCATCGAGGCCTCGCTCTCTGCCCGGCTCATTCCCCCGTACTTCACCATCATGAGCACGTCGATGTCGCAGCCCAGGATCTCTCTCTGTGACTCGATCTGCTCGACGATCTCGTCGGGCGTGCCGAAGGTGTTCACGGCCGCGTACATAGAGGCCATGGCTTCGAGCCCCATGGCCTCGATCGCCTGCGCCGCGTCACCGTAGTACTCGTAGCCCTTCGTCCCGGCGAAATGCTTGCCGGCGATCTCGTAGTGATCGACGACCGTCATGAAGTAGCTCTTCACGTATCTCTCGCCCTCGACCCGGGCCGACTCCGGGTCGTCGTGGCAATACACGAGCTGCCCGCAGAGCGGCGGCGGCGGCTCGCTGTCGTAGAGGGCTCGCCACCTCTCCCGATAGGGCGTCAATGCCTGCTCGCGGAAGACCTCCCAGGGCTGCTGAGCCAGGACCATCAGCCGCGCGCCGAGCGCCGCGGCCTGGATCGCGGAGTCGGGCGATACGCCGATCGAGTAGAGCCGGTCTCCGAAGCCCCGCGTCGCGCGCGGCCTCAGCTCGCAGCGCTTGCGCTTGAAGAAGGAGGTGTCTGCCTCGTAGAAGCCGGACTCGAGAGCGTCGACCACGAGCCGGGTCCCCTCGTCGAAGCGCCCGCGAGCCTCTTCCATCGGGATTCCGAAGGACTCGTACTCCTTCCGGGACAGCCCGCGACCGAAGCCCATGAGCGCCCGTCCGCCGCTCTGCTGATCGAGAAGGGCCATCTTGGCGGCGACCCGATAGGGATCGTTCCAGGGCAGGATCGCCGCGCCCGTGCCGAGCTTGATGCGCTCCGTCATCCCGGCGACCTGGGCCAGCCACTGAAAGTTGTCGGGACACATCGAGTAGCCGAAGAAATGATGCTCGGTCGCCCAGTAGTGGTCGAACCCGAGCCGGTCCGCCGCCAGAGCGAGAGCGAGCTCCGCCTCCATGATCGCGCCATCCGCCTCACGATCGAGATGATTCTGGAAGATGCCCAGTACGCCGATCTCCATCTCCGCCTCCTCACGATCCGGTCGCGCACGGCGAACGAATCGCCCCATGCTAACCGAATCGAGTGGCCTCTCGAGAGGCCCGGCGGCGGTCGGCGACTCCCCAGGAGGCCGCGTGCGCACGCCTCGTGGCCCCGCCGTTCCCGAGCGAGCGAGCCCGTGATCGCGCGCACCAGACGCATCGGAGAGGGTTGGATCCAGGGGCTCCGGGCGCTACGCCAGCTGGAGCGGGACGAGCAGATCGAGAAGCATCGCCAGGAAGACGGCGAAGAGGAAGACGAGCGAGACGCGGAACACGCCGCGCGCCGCCTCTTCCGTGCGCTCCTCGAAGAGGCGGAAGGCCCGCAGGAGGAACCAGAGTCCCATGCCCACCGCGACGGCGAGATAGATCGGCCCGACCAGGCCGAGGAGATAGGGCGCGATCGTGACCGGGACGAGTCCCGCCGTATAGGCGACGACGCGGCGCCGGGTCGCCTCGTCCCCGATGACCTCGGGAGGCATCGGGATGCCCGCTGCCGCGTAGTCGTCCTTGCGATAGAGCGCGATCGCCCAGACATGGGGAGGCTGCCAGAAGAAGACGATCGCGAACAGGGCCCAGCCCGCCGGCCCGATCGCCCCGTGGACGGCCGCGTCCGCGATCAGCGGTGCAGCGGCGCCGGCGGCGCCTCCGATCACCGCGTTCCAGATCGAGCGCGGCTTCAGCCAGACGGTATAGACGAATACGTAGAAGAGGATGCTCGCGACGCCGATGAGCGCCGCGGGCGGACCGCTCACCCAGCCGAGGAGAGCCGTCGAGAGGAGCGCCAGCACGAGTCCGAAGACCAGCGCCGAACGGGGCGGAATCAGGCCCGCGGGCAGTGGACGATTCCGGGTCCGCTCCATCAACGCGTCCTTGTCCCGCTCGATGTAGGCGTTCAGCGTATTGGCCGAGGCCGCGGCCAACGCGATTCCCGACATCACCGCCAGGCAGAAGCCGAGATCGGGCCAGCCCCCGGTCGCCATCCCGAGGACGGGCAGGCCGGTGAAGAGCACCATCGGCAGCAGCCGCGGCTTCGTCAGGTCGAGATAGTTTCGCGCCGTACCGAGAAGCGTTGCAGTCATTGGATCCGTGAGGGGCTCGATTGCGGGATTCGATCCGGACCAGGGCCAGGCCCCGTGACCCCGCGGGCCGGGGCGTCGGGCCGACGAACGGGTACCACAGCGTCCCATACGCTGCATCCAGCGGTCGATCCAGGGGATGCCCGAGCCGGGAGACGGGTTCGGGCTCGCCGCCGGTAATCTAGCCTACCGATCCCATGCGTGACGCCGTCCGTTCGAGCGAGCAACGACGCGATGCAGGTCGGTCCGGGCGCGTGGCCCGGATCGGGCTCGCGCTCTTCGGCCGGCTCTCTGCCTGGCTGCTCCGGCTCCTCGGCTCGACCTGGCGGGTCGAGCTCCTGGGACGGGATCCCCGCGCGCACCCGGGAACGGACTCCGAGGCGTTGCTGGCCGCCCTCTACCACGAGTCGATGCTGCCCTCCTCCTGGCTCTTCCGGGACCAGGGACACGCGGTCGCCATCAGTCGAAGCCGGGACGGCCATCTCGTCGCCTCGACGCTGCGGCATCTGGGATACGCGGAGCCCGCGCGAGGCTCGAGCTCGAGAGGGGGCTCGACCGCCCTGCGTCAGATGGTCCGTCAGATCGATGCGGGCCGGACCGTCGCCGTCCTGGTCGACGGACCTCGCGGACCGGCCCGCAGGTCCAAGGCGGGGATCCTCGCCCTCTCCCGCCTGACGGGTCGGCCGATCCATCCGATCGTCTTCGCGGCGCGTCCGGCCCTGAGGCTGCGCAGCTGGGACGCGACGCTGCTCCCCCTGCCTTTCGCTCGCGTCGTCTGCGCGTTCGGCGGTCCGGTCCCGGTCGACGAGGCTTCCAATGGAGGACAGGAGGAATCGTCGACCCGTCGGCTCGATCAGGAGATGGAGGACCTGCGCCGGGCCGCTGAGGAGACTCTGGCCCGGACCCAGGCCTGACCAGGCCGAACCAGGCCTAACAGCTCGCGGCTCGCAGGCCTCAGCTTCCGAGCACGTCGTCCAGCATCTGGCCCAGCCAGGGGCCGATGTCGGGATGCTCCACCAGGCCTGCCGATCGCAGCCGCGTCGCCGAGATGGCATGCACCTCCTGCGCCGTCCGCGCCGCCAGGGACGCTCGGGCATCGGCCTCGAGGTCGCCGGAATCGAGGGCCCGCACGATCTCCTTCACGACCGGGACCGAGGCCGGCGTGCCCGACAGCTCGCCGATGCCGAGCCCGACGAGAATCGGCACGCTGAGGGGATTCGAAGCCATCTCTCCACAGACGGAGACCGGGATCCGGGCCTCGCCCGCCGCCTGGACCGTCCGATGAATCAGCTGCAGCACGGCCGGATGGAGGGAGTCGTAGAGGTGGGCGACCCGCTCGTTGCCCCGGTCGACGGCGAGCGTGTACTGCGTGAGATCGTTGGTGCCGATGCTGAAGAAGTCACACTCCTCCGCGAGCACGGACGCCGTGATCGCTGCAGACGGGACCTCGATCATGACGCCGACCTTCAGTCCGGGATCGAAGCGGCTGCCCTCCCGCTCGAGCTCGAGGCGAACGCTGTCGATCAGCGCCCGGGCCTCTCGCAGCTCTCCGAGGTTCGAGATCATCGGCAGCAGCAGACGGAGATTGCCGAGCGTGCTGGAGCGGAGGATGGCCCGGAGCTGGGCGCGGAAGGCCCGTCGATTCTCGAGGGCGAGGCGGATCGAGCGACATCCGAGCTGGGGATTCTCCTCGTCGTCGAGCCCGATGTTCGGGATGCCCTTGTCCCCTCCGAGATCGAGGGTCCGGATCGTGCAGGGACGGGGGTCGAGGAACTCGACGACCCGGCGGTAGAGCTGCTCCTGCTCCTCCTCGCTCGGAAAGCCGCGATGGGCGAGGGCGAGCAGCTCGGTGCGGAAGAGGCCGATGCCCTCCGCGCCGTGCTTGTCGACGAGGCGCAGATCGGCCAGCAGTCCGGCATTCGCCGAGAGCCGGATCCGGCGACCGTCGAGGGTCTCGGCGGGGCGCTCTCGCATGGCATCGAGATGCTCGACGGCGACCTCGTATCGATGCTGCGCCTGCTCGAACTCCCGGGTGAGCAGCTCGTCGGGCGAGAGATAGATGGTCCCGGTGGCCCCGTCCACGATCGCGCCCTCGCCGTCGCGCGCCTCCTCGAGGATGCCGGTCGCTCCGGTCACTGCGGGGATCTCCAGGGTCCGGGCGAAGATCACGCCATGGGAGGTCTGGCCTCCGTGCTCCGCGACGATGGCCGCCACCTTGTCCATCTCGAGACGCGCGAAGAGCGCAGGCAGCAGCTGGTCCACGACGACGACCGAGCCCTCCCGCATCGGCGCGATCTGATCGCGGACACCCAGGATCTTCTCCATCACGCGCTGACCGACGTCGGCGATGTCGGTCCCCCGCTCGCGGAAATAGGGATCCTCGATCCGCTCGAAGGTCTCGCGGTAGGTCTCCAGGACCCGGCGCAGGGCCTCGCGTGCGTTGTGCGTCTCGTCGAGGGCCTGAGTCACGTTCAGAACGAAGCCCTTGTCCTCCAGGATCTGGATCTGCGTATTGAAGACGGCCGCGAACTCCGGGCCGAAGCGATCCCGGACGACCTCACGCATCTCCGTGATCTCCCGACGCGCCTCCGCCATCGCACGCTCGAAGTCCTCGCGCTCGCGCACGAGGTCGGAGCTGGGCACGTACTCGATGCGATCGAGGTCGACCGGCTTGCCGAGTCGGTAGATCGGACCGATCGCGACGCCGCGCGCCGTCGCGAGACCGCGCAGCGTGACGTTCTTCTCCGCCCTCGGCTTCTTCTCCTGCTTGAGCAGGGGGCGGACGGAGTCCGTCATCCGCGAGGCGAGGTCGAGACGATCCTGCTCGTTGGTCGACAGCAGGGCGAGCAGCTGCGCGTTCACGACGATCGGAGCGAGCAGCGAGGCGCAGGTCTGGAGCAGCTCGATGTCGGGCTCGTCGAAGCGTCGCGGCTCGACCGTCTGGATCACCAGCACGCCGATCACGACGCCCTGAACGATCAGGGGCGCGGCGAGCAGCGACTCGAAACGCTCTTCGCGCGTCTCCGGAAAGTACCGGAACTGGGGATCGGACTTCGCATGCTCGATCGCGATCGGCTCTCCGCGGTCGGCGGCGAGCCCCACCAGCCCCTCTCCGAGATCGAGCGCGACCTGACCCACGGCGCCGACGTCGAGACCGATGGTCGAGGAGAGGATCAGCTTCCGGCGATCGGGGTCGACCGTGTAGATCGAGCAGACGTCCGCATCGAGACGCTTCGACACGAGCTCCGTGACGTTCGCGAGGGTCTCCGCCAGATCGTGCGAGCGCGACACGATCTCCGCGACGTCCGCGAGAATGGAGACTCGATCCGACGAAATGGGCATCTCTCCGAGAGGAGCCGGGAGATCGACTCGAACGCAATGCCCGATCGTAGCAAGAATCGTGAAGAGCCCGCGCGGCCGCGGCGGGCGCCGCTCGAGCGCCGGGGATGCCTTGATCCCGCGGGTAGCGGCGGGGCGGCCGAGGGCGGCAGCGGCGGCCCGAGGCGTCGGAGCCTCGGGCCGACCGTGCGAGCGACTAGTGCGTCGTCAGGAAGGACATCGGTCGACCCGTCGGAGGGAAGACCTGGTCCTTGTCCTCGAACGAGAGGCCGAGCGCCAGCAGGATCTTGCGCTTGGTATCCATGCGGCAGTTCATCCCCTTCTCGACGCTGTGGATGGTCCGCAGCGCCACCTTCGCCTTGCGTGCCAGCTGCGCCTGCGTCATCAGCTTGTTCTCCCGAAGCTCACGCACGCGGTTCGGCACCCGCAGATCCTGTGCGTCCATCTCTCCCATCACCATCACACCCCCAATCCGATGCTCCGGGAATCGCTCCCGGAGTACGTCCCTTGAATCGTCTCCAGGATTCGGGCCATCAACGGGAATTCTTGAGCCAGATCATCGAGTTGGAGACATTTTCGACGGCACGAGCGCGGCTCGGGTGCGCGTGCAGGGGACCCGCGGAGAACCGGCGGGATGGGGCGGGAGACGCACATCGAAGAGGTCTCCGTGAAGTGAAATGAGGGCTCGGGAGCCGGCAGGTCGAAGGCATCCATCGGTCCCCGGAACCTGTCCCGGGATGCCCTCTGCTAGCCTGAGGCTCTTTCTCGGCGCGCTTCTGGGGGGCAATGGGTGCGGCGCAGCTGGCTTCGCCTCTTCTGGGCGGGCGTTCTCGTGGCGGCTGCCGTCGGGGGCTATCTCGTCTCTTCCGGTGCGGGGGAGCGCCTCCTCCACCGCGAGATCGAGACCCAGCTCGGCCGACTGCTTCGGGGACCGGTCGCGATCGAGCGCGTCCGGATCCGCTTCGAGGGCGGGCTGCGGATCGAGGCGACGGGCTTCGCGGCCTACCCGGCTCCGGACGGAAGTGTTCCCCCTGCCCTGCGTGCGCGGCGGGTCCTGGCCGACGTCGACTCCCTCTCGCTCCTCATCGGTCGGCTGGAGCTGAGCGCGCTGCGCTTCGAGGCTCCCCATCTCCGGATCGAGCGCGGTCCGGACGGCGCGCTGAGCCATCTGCCCCTGCCCCGCTTGCGCCGCGAGACCCCCTCGGCACCTGCCGGAAACGAGGCGGAGACGCTGCTTCAGCGTGTCGAGGCCGTCGATGGCGGAGCCCGCGCGCTCCTCGGCGAGACCCAGGTCGCCCGCCACATCGAGATCCGCGATGGCACCCTCCACTGGCTCGATCATCGCGTCCCGCTCGCCGACGGCGCTCCGCGCGAGCTCCGACTCGAGCTCGTCCAGGGGATGCTCGACCGGGACTGGCTCTCGGGTGCGCTGCGCGTCGAGGCGGAGGCAGTCCTGGTCGACGGGCGCCATGCGCCGCTTCCCTTCGAGATCGGACTCCGACGCGACGAGGCGGGCCATCTCGAGTGGAGCCTGGCCGTCGCAAGGATCCCGATCGAGACGCTCGGGTCGAGACTCGGCGCCGCTTCCGCGACCGAGGGGTCGAGTGGGACGCTCGCCGCGCGATTGCGTCTGCGTCGGGTCGCCCCCGATGGCCCGCTGCGACTCGATCTCGCGGGTCGGATCCGGGATGCCGCCTTCGGTCCGGGCTTCGCGCTCTCGATGCTCGAATCCGAGACGCTCGACGCAGCGATCGGTCTCGAGCTCGATGCCAGTGAGGTCCGGCTCACGGAGGGCCTTCTGAGCGCGGGGCGACTCCGTCTCGGCTTCGAGGCCAGCCTCGAGCGCCCCCTCCGTGCCTCCTCCGAGACGCGCATCGAGGCCCGGCTGAGCGGACTCGAGCTCGACGAGCTGCGCGCGGTCGCCCGCGACCTCGCGCGCGAAGTCGGCCGCGACTCGTCCACGGCTCGGACCGTCTCCCGTCTGGCCACGGTCCTCGAAGACGGACGGATCGAATCGATCGAGGCGACCGGCCGCGCTCGGCTGCAGCGCTGGCAGGCTCTGCTCGGCGGCCAGACGCGCGAGCTGCCCAGCGGATTGGTCCTCGGAAGTCGCTTCGCGGGGCTCTCGATCGTCACGGAGTCCGGCGACCGCTTCGACGGAATCCGGGGGGAGGCGCAGTGGGCCGGGGATCGACTCATGCTCCGCAAGCTGAATGGCTCCTTCCAAGGACGGCCCCTCCCCGAGCTGGAGGCCGTGATCGACGGGGTGTCCCATCTCCTGTCCGGTATGGACGAGACGGTCCTCGTCTCCGCGACGCCTCCCCCCCTGCCCGGTCTCGCCCCCCTGCTCCGACTGATCGAGCCCCGGGACGCCGACGCGCCGTCGCCCATCCGAAGCGTGACCTTCGCGTTCGAGCGTCTCGACCATCCCCTCTTCCGCTACCCGCTGCGGGGGCTGGGGATCCGGGTCGAGCCCCTGCGCACCGGGCTCCAGATCGCGGTCCGGGAGGGTCGCTGGGGACGGGCCGCCATCGAGGGAGAGGTCGTCTTCTTCGACGATCCGACCACGCCCAGCGTCACGGCCCGACTCGCGCTCGCCCCTTC